>JAGQXA010000981.1 GCA_020436865.1 Saprospiraceae bacterium
ACTCTGATCCGAAAATCCACAATCGTAGGCCAGGCCGGCCAGCGGTTCATTAGAGGAGGCCAGGCGGTCGATAGCGCGTCGAAGGCGAATGCGACGAAGGTATTCCCGGACCGTACACCCTTCGAACTCGCGAAAGACCCGGGCCAGGTACACAGGATGCAGGTCGAGCCAGGCAGCGAGCTCCTGCGACGGCAGTGGTTCCTGAAATTCATCCTGCATTCGTTCGCGGAGGGGCGTAAGCCAGGACGGGGGCCGCTTCATTGGGCCGGGGGCATCCGGCGACAGACCGGCCAGCAGATCGATCACAGCTTCAAGGCAGTTTTGCGGCGCGGCGCCACGATCCAGCGCTCGAAGGAATTCGACGGACAGGGCAGCCGCTTCGGCGCCATGCCACCAGCGCCAGGACCGGTTTTCCACAGGATCGCAGAGCGCCCGGAAGCCCTCTTCCGAAAAGGCTACCGAGACCAGACGTGCGCCCTCCCTGCCGAAGCGGTTAAAGTGGCGAAGGTCGCCCGGCTTGAACACCATACTTGCCGCCGAAGCCCATTCTTCCTTGTCGCCGGCCGTCTCCAGCAGTTGACCTGAAAGAACGATGCTGATGCGTGGCAACTCATCGGTATGCGGAGCGAATTCCTCGTTCGGGTCATAGGAGAGGTCGAGGATCTGGTACAGATCGGCGGTGGGACGTGCAATCATGTGGAAACCTTTTATCACTAGGACGGGAGGTAGGTAGCCAGGGTTGCATCTTTTCCAAAGAAAATGGCGATCCGGTCTTCTACGGGGCCAGCCGTTCGATCTCCCAGTCATCCCCGGCGGCGCGGGTATAGACGAAGCGATCGTGCAGGCGATTTTCGCGGCCTTGCCAGAATTCGACGGCACGCGGCACGACTCGGTAGCCGCCCCAGAAAGAAGGTAGAGGTACCTCCCGCTCGTGAAACTTCCGCTTCATTTCTTCGAACTTCGACAGCAACATTTGCCGCGAGGTGATGATCTGGCTCTGGTCCGATACCCAGGCGCCCAACTGGCTGCCGCGGGGCCGGCTCAGAAAGTACTTGACCGATTCGGCAGTCGACACCCGCTCGGTAAAGCCGACGATCACCACCTGCCGCTCCAGATCGAGCCACGGAAAGAGAAGAGAGGCCTTCGGATTGGCTTCCAGTTCGCGGGCCTTGCGGCTGCCGTAGTTGGTGTAGAATACAAATCCGCGCTCGTCGAAGAACTTGAGAAGCACGGTACGCAGGCTCGGTTGCCCGTCTGTGTCGACCGTGGCCAGGCTCATGGCGTTGGGCATCAGGAGACCTCCGTCGTTGGCCTGCCTGAACCAACGCTCGAACTGCTGGATCGGATCCGGATCCAGATCTGCCCGGTCCAGGCCTTCTCGAACGAATTCTTGTCGCATTGCTCCAAGGTCCATCTCGTCAGTTGCTTTGGTTTGTGGTAAAGCGATCGGGTGACCGGCGAAATTTACTAAAACTAACCGACGTTTGTCCGTCCGATTCACCTGGAGTTTCGTACATTGGAAGATATGATCGGATTTCCCATCGTCGGCGATTGGGCCACGTTCTCGACCCGGATCGGCCTGGCTCTGTTGGCCGGATTGTTGATCGGTTTCGAGCGCGAGTGGCATCGCAAGCCGGCAGGATTGCGCACGCATGCACTGGTTTCGGTAGGAGCTTGCGTGTATGTCGTTCTCGGTCTGATCCTGGTCGGGGAGGAGGGAGGCGACCCCTCCCGGATCATCGGACAGGTGGTGACGGGAGTGGGCTTCCTCGGCGCCGGCGTGATCTTTCGGCAGGGCGCCAACATCCAGGGCCTGACCACGGCTGCCACTATCTGGTGCAGCGCCGCCGTCGGCTGTCTGCTGGCGACCGGCCTGTATGTGGAGGCGGCCCTGGCCAGTGTCGCTATTTTGCTCGTGAATTCCCTGCTGAAAGCGATCGAAGATCGCCTGGTGAAAAGCGATCATCAGCCCAAGGGCTAGAGAACCGTGCGCCGACACCAAGGCCCTTCGGCAGTAAACAAGCGCGAGGTTCCCGACCTATAATAGTTGGAAATATTTATTGTTTTTGCCGTACATTACCCACTAAATCGAACCAATTCTTATGAAATCGAATACCGCAATTGGACTTCTGGTCGCTGCGTTGATCGGCCTGACCGCCCTGGCGGCTTTCCTGATCCGCTCCGATGGAAACAGCCAAAGTTCTGATCAGGCTTTCGTGTGGGGCAACACGCGCGGAGGGGCCGATTCCGGCCCGGTGGAGGACATCGTTGCCGCGATGAACGCTGGCGACGTAGCTGCGCTGTCGGCCTACTTCGACCTGGAAGTAGACGTCACCCTGCCGGGAACCAGCGAATTGCTCGAAGCTCCGGAAGTGGAACAGGTCCTCCGGCAGTTCTTTTCCAGAAATCCGGTGAAGTCCTTCAACTTGCTGCATCGCGGCCAATCGGTGAACGGCGAAAGCCAATACCTCATCGGACAGCTCAGCGCCGGAGAAGAGACGTACCGGACTTACCTGCTGATGGCCGGTGGTAAACTGAAGAAACTCGAATTTTCCGAAGAACTGTTCAACTGATCCCCTCTGTCGGTGGATCGGTTGTGCCAGGGTGATCGTCCGGCCGATAGCGGATGATCCCCTTGGCCATCCCCGGAAAAACCAGCCCGTGGAAGGGCAAGACAGCATACCAGTACATCCTTCCCCAAAGTCCCCTCGGCCGGAAAGTCGCATCCTGCCGGAGTATCCATTCTCCTTGATCGCCTGCTTCCAGGCGGAACTCCAGCCAAGCCTCGCCGGGTAATTTCATTTCGGCAAACAAGAGCAGGCGCCGGCTTTTCCGGTCGGCGACGAGCACGCGCCAGAAATCGAGCGCATCCCCGCCGTTCAACTCGGCCTGGTCGCGCCGTCCCCGACGGAGGCCGACTCCTCCTATCAGCTTATCGATCAACCCGCGGATCTTCCACAGGAAGTTGGCGTAGTACCAACCGCGCCGGCCGCCGATCCGCCACAGGTTCTCCAGCACGCGCCCGTGCTCTGCAGCGGGGAAGGCGTAGCGCCGCCGGTCGTGAAAACATCCTTCCTGAGGCACCTGGATGAAGTCGGTGTAGCGTTCGTCGATCTGGCCGCTGCTGATGGCGTCTTTCCAACTCGACAACACGGCGTTTTGCTCGATCTTGCCCAGCGCGAGTTCGATAGCCTCCTGATAGGCGATCTTGTCGGTAGAGATCAGGGCGTCGATCCGCCGCTCGCCGCAAACCACTTCGTTGTGCATGCTGCCGACCAGACTCACCGCCAGCGGGTAGGAGGTCGAGGTGACGAAATACAGCCAGTACGACGATAGGCGGGGAGAGAAGATGGGTACGGTCATGATCCAGCGCCGCAGGCCTCGGGAGCGGGCGTAGCCGTAGAGCATTTCGCGATAGGTCAGAACGTCGGGGCCACCGATGTCGAAGACCTGTCCGAAGGTGGCGGTCCGGTCGAGCACGCCCATTAAATACTGCAGGACCTCTCGAATGGCGATCGGTTGACAGCGGGTGTTCAGCCACTTCGGCGCGATCATCACCGGCAGTTTTTCGACCAGATCGCGGATGATCTCGAACGAAGCGCTGCCGGAGCCAATGATGATGGCAGCCCGCAACACGGTCAGGGGCACTTTCGATCGCGACAGGATCTGCTCGGTTTGGTAGCGGGAACTCAGGTGCCTGGACAGACCTTCATCGTTGGCGATCCCACTCAGGTAGATCGCTTGCCGGGCCGTCGAGCGATCGAGGTATTGCCGGAAATGCTCGGCCATCACCTTCTCGAGCCGGTTGAATTCCTGCGCCGACAAGCTCATGCCGTGTACCAGGTAGTAGGCTGCATCTACCTGTACCGGCAACGCTTGCCATTGCTCCGGATCCAATAGATCGCATTCAACGACCTGAATGCGCTCCGGGCGCCGATAAGCAGCGCCCAGTTGAAAGCGTTTGCGGTCGCGTACCACGCAGTACACATCGTGGCCGGCTTCCGTGAGGAGCAGTAGTAGTCGCTTGCCGATGTAGCCGGTGGCTCCGGTCAGCAATATCTTCATCCTATGATTTTGCACACTCGAATGCGAGTGGGTTGCGAGTCTTTAGTACCTAAGCCAGCCCGGCGAAAAAGGTTTAAAATTCTATAACTTGCTTTTACTCATCCAAAAATTTCTTTACTATTTGTTTTTGAAAAGACCTTATCAAATAAGAACAAGTGGGGTGGGGGTTCGATAGTAGAGCCCGGTGGCGCCGTCGAACAGAAATTCTTTCCAGTAGACCATCCCGATCTTCTCGAGGACGCGAATAGAGGCCAGATTCTCCTTTTGCACGCGGCCGACGATGAGCGGGAGTTTCAGCTCGAGCAGACCGTACCGCAGACAGGCTGCGGCGGCTTCGGTTCCATAACCTTGTCCCCAATGCGCTCGAAACAGCCGAAAGCCGAGGTCCGTTTCGCTGAGGTTGGGGCTGTACTTCAATCCGCACCAGCCGAGGAAGGCCTTATCCGATCGCCGGATCACCGCCCAGCGCCCATAGCCATAGAGCCGGTACTGGTCGTAAGCCTGCAGAAAGACGCGGGCTTCTTCTTCATCCCGAAAGGCCCGATCGCCGGTATACCGGATCACCTCCGGATCTTCATTGAGCTGGTAGAACAGAAGTGCATCACCAGGAGTCAACTCGCGCAGCAATAGGCGTTCGGTGCCCAACACAAATTGGTTCATCTCCCAAAAATAGCGAAGCTCCCTTGTCAATCCGCTCATTTCCCGTATTTTCCCCCCCGCCTTCGCCAAGGCTACGGCGGGCAAAGCCCGCATCCAACACCCAACACCCAACACCCAACACCCAACACCCAACACCCAACATCCAACATCCAACATCCAACATCCAACATCCAACATCCAACATCCAACATCCAACATCCAACATCCAAATGAACCTCCTCGTCATCAGCAACTACCGCGATCCGGTCTCGACCCGTCCAGAGGCCGAGTTGTTCATCCGCCTTCACCGGCAGGGCGTTCGGGTGACGATCATGACCTATCCCGATGCCGGATACATTCACCGCTTTCGCGAAATGGGGTTGCGGGTCATCCCTTTTCATCCGGAAAAAAAACGGCATGGGCCGTCTATCCAACGCATCCGTCAGGAGTTGATCGAGGGCAAGTACGATCTCTTGCATTTGTTTAATAGTAAAGCCATAACCAACGGGATACCAGCAGCTAAGGGGCTTTCTGTAAAGGTCATCTTATACCGGGGCTACACGGGGAATATCCACTGGTACGACCCGACGGCCTATTGGAAATACCTGCATCCGCGGGTTGATGGGATCATGTGCCTCGCCGATTCGGTGCGCGAGCACATTCAGGGCAATATGTTTTTTGGAGACAAGAATAAGGCGGTCACGATCAATAAGGGCCATGATCCTGATTGGTATGCGTCGATAGAGCCCTTGGATCTGACAGAGTTGGGAATCCCCCGAGGCGCTTTTACCCTGGCGTGCGTCGCCAATAATCGCCGGATGAAAGGCATCCCATACCTGCTGGAAGCGACGCATCGGATCCCAGTGGAGCTTCCGATCCATCTGATCCTGGTCGGCAATGGCATGGACATTCCGCCCTTGCGAAAGATCCGCCAACGTAGCCCCAATCGAGCCAAGATCCACCTCCCCGGTTTTCGCAAAGATGCCTTGCAGATCGTCAAGGCCGCCGACGCTTTTGTCTTGCCCTCGATCAAAGGAGAGGCCACAACCAAGGCGTTGCTCGAGGCCATGAGTTTGGGCGTTGCGCCGATCATCACCGATATTTCCGGCAACCGGGGCGTCGTCCTGCAACAGGAGAACGGCTTGGTCGTCCCAGCGCGTGATCCGGCACAATTGGCCCGGGCCATGGTGTATCTCTATGAGCATCCCGAACTTTGCCGGGAGTACGGCGAAAAGGCCAGCGAGCATATCCGCCGCCGTTTTCACATCGACCGCACTGTGAGTGAGTTAAAGTCCTTCTACGAAGCCCTCCTTCGCTAAGCCCCCCACCTCTCACCTCCCATATCTCACCTCTCACCTCCCATACACCCACCGCCCATACAGTTCCACTTCGAAGGAGAACAAGAACGCGGTCAGCTCCGTACTGTTATCTTCCGGGTAGAGGCCTTTCGGAGCAAAATTGCCCATCCAGCTATTTGTTAAGAACTGGTCGGGACTACCATCCGACGGAACACAGCGGGTGGCGAAGTGGATCGTGAAGCTCCGATCGAAGGCGAGTTCCGGCGGGTCGTTCAGCACATACAGGCGGTCGCCTATGTTCGCCTGATCGACATTGGCGCCGATCAGGGTCTCGTTGCTTTGGTAGAGCGTGTCGTTGCTGACATTATCGACAATGGTCCAAAAGTAGTAGATCTGGTACGGTCCGCCGAGGATCGGACAATGCGCCAGATCGCCCTCCCTATAGATCCGGGCGGAATCCAGGGCCAGCGCCTGCGGGATCTGGATGGAACAATCGTCGCCGGTAAAGGGCTCGGGGCAATGGCAACGGCCGTCGTCGCAAGTGCCGCCATTCAGGCAGGCAATGTCCTTGCACGGGGCGTCACAGCCCGGCAAGAAAGCCAGAAGCAGACAAAAACAGAGGAAATGTAGAGAGAGCTTCATGAACTGCCATTTGTGTCCGCCAAACGGAGATCCGTCCGTTGGCAGAACAGGTTTGGAAGAAGCAGCTCAGCTGGTGGTCTGCATAAAGCTACGCAATTTCTGCGAGCTGCCTGTCGGGTTTTCCCTACCTTTGACGCATTCGTTTCAAAACATTTCCGTCCATGCGTACCGTGTTCCTTTTGTTCTTTTTCGTTATTGCCATGACCGGCCTTTTTTCCCAGAACGAAGCCGGCTTTTTTAAAGTGCCTCTCCAGGCGCCGACCGATGTTCCCAACTGGGTGCAGGAGATGTACGCCGCTGATCCCAATGTCTTCGAGGTCGATTTTCTATTCGATCGATATTATCGCGATCGACCCTTCGAAAAGAACGTCCATACCCAGAACTACAAACATTGGCGCCGGCAGGTGGCTAATTTCCTGAATGAGGAAGGCTTCATACGCCGCCCGTCGTACGCCGAAGAGGAGGCACGCGCCCGATATCTGCAAGATCGCCGGGCAGCCCTGGCCCATGACCGTGGTGCAGTCTGGCAAAGCCTCGGTCCGGTAGAAACCTACGAGAACGGCTCCGATACACCGATCTCCTGGCATACCAATGTGTATTGCGTCGAACAGTCTGCGGTCGACCCCGACCTCCTCTACGCCGGCACGGAAGGCGGCGGTGTCTTCAAATCGACCGATCATGGGCTTAACTGGACCCTGGTCACCGCCAACGAGCCCTTCGGTCCGGGTATCCAGGATATCAAGATCTCGCCTTTCGATGTGCAAACGGTCTACGTCACGGCCAACCGCCGGATCTACAAGACGGAAAACGGCGGAC
>JAGQXA010000982.1 GCA_020436865.1 Saprospiraceae bacterium
CAGCCATCCGGGCCTTCCTCGAGGCCGACTGGCTCACTTTGACCGAACAGTTTCGCTCCATTAGCCGGCTCCAGTGGGAGTTATTCGCCGAAATGATCCCGGAACCGGTGAGCTCGCACTGGGAGGCAGGTTTATACGGCGGTACGGAGGTGTACAAACTCTGCGGGGCCGGCGGCGGCGGATTTCTGCTCGGGCTCACCGCCGACCTCGGACAGGCACTCGACCGGCACCGGCAAGACCGCTGCCTGGTCGCTTACCGCTATCAGTTAGAAGGCCTGGATCAGTAGTTTCCCGCTTGCCAGCAAACCCCGCTTGTCGCTGAGGCGAAGTACATAAAGCCCCGGCGAAAGTCCGGCGGCCGAAAAGGTCACGGTCGGCTGATCGACCGTCCGCTTTTCCAAAAGGACGCCCGCGGGCGAAAAGACCTCCATCCATAGTTCCTTCTGCCCTTCGAAGTAGCGCCCAGGCAATTGCACCTGAAACCCGGTAGTGGCCGGATTGGGAAAAAGGGACATCGGATCGACTTCCGGCGCCTCCCCGACAGCGGTGGGTACGGCCGTAGTAGTGGCCTGCATCCACTGCGAGAAGCGGTTTTGCGGAGAGTCGACATTGCGGAAGCCCATCAGGACCTGCCCTTCGTTGGCCACTTCATTGGTGTAGAAGTACATGGTATACAGCAGGAATTCACCCGGCTCCAGCAAGGCGGAGGTCGAGTCGGTACCAGGGGCGAGGCAGATGTCGGTACACATCGAGGTTGCCCAACCGGCGGGCACATCTTCGATCATCCGACGGATCTCGATCAGCACATTGCCATCGGAATTGTTCTCTAGTTTGCCGTGCACATAGAGCGTTTGGCCGGCATCGCCGGTCACCGTGGAATCGCCCGTCAGGAAAAAATCGAACTCTCCGACGGTGGGTTGCACGTCGCATTCATCGCCGATCCCGAAGTTCGTATAGAGGTCGCAGTACATATCGTTCGGATACTTGTCGAACCATGGATGTTTGGCAACCACTACCCCACTCGGATCGATGAGGTAGGCATTGTTGGGGGCCGGACCGAAATGGGCCCACCATTCGTTGCACGGCCCGTCGATGTAGACCGGCGCGTGGATATCCATGTTGGTCAGCATATCCGACACCACTGCTTTTCGTTGCCCATAGGTTTCAGGTTGTTCGTACAGGACCCCCTCCGTAATATTGGAGCTGCCGACGTTGACGAAACCATAGTATGGGCTGATGTCGATATTCGGATGCGCCTCGACGGTATAGATGATATAGATATTGATCTCGTCGCCGTACTGATCGAAGAGTTGGTTGATCACGTCGACCTTCCCGCGGAAGACAAAGCAGGTATAGCTTGCGGAGATGAGCAGGACCGGCTTTCCATCTGCCATGCTCTGTGCCAGGCTGAGTTCGTTACCGTCGAGATCGTACAGGTTGAAGTCGGGCACGGTGTCGCCCACAAAGTAACCGGCCGCGCCGATGCTTTCCAGATAAAGGGGGATTTCGCAGACCTCGTCGTTATTGGCCGGCTCGGGGCCGATCCCGATCGAGGGTTTCAGGTTGGGCTGTCCGTACGCAACAAAGAGACTGAGCAGGGTCAGTAGGAAGGTGAAACGACACTTCATGGTGAGCATAGTTATGATAAGGCGAATTCAAATGTGGTGAATGCACACAGGATGGGAACAGCCAGGTAAGGTGAAAGGTGAAGGAAGTGTTCGCCGCTAGCGAAAGAATTCTGGGTGACGGAGCGGATCGATCTTACCGGATATTCGCCGCTGCAAGGTAGGAAAATCCGGGACAAGCCTTTTCTTCGGCAAAGAGGAAAAAGTGTCGCCGCCAAGAAACTTTGGCGCATTTTCCAAAAATAAAGGGGCTCTGACGGACAAACCGTCAGAGCCCCTTGCGACTTACAGCCAGGCCGGAAAGACCTGTTGCAGGCCGGTTAGTTCTTGATGAAACGCTGCGTGCTCGGCATGCCGTTGGCATCGACGACCGTCACGAAGTACATGCCGGTGGGCAGTTCGCTGAGGTCGAGCGAGTACGAACCGAGGGTCGAGTTGATCAGGCGGATCACTTGACCGTTGGCATTGCGTACCGTTACGGCGTTATTATCGCTGCCGGCGAATTCGATGGTGATCGACTCGCGGGCCGGGTTCGGGAACAGTTTGAAGCTGGCTTCAGCGCTTTCTTCCAGTTGCTCCAGAGCCGAACGGTCTTCGCGGTCGGTTTCGGCCGGTCCACCGGCTTGAGCCATAGCGGGCGGAGCCATGGTAGTCGTGAAGTTCCAAGTGGTAACCGACCATTCCGTCCAGGTGGCGCCGCAAAGCGTAGCCGACTGGAATTCATACATGGAGGAGGGCGTCAGGTTACCCAGGGTCACCATGGCCCAGAGAGCCACCTGCTCTTTCCAGATCGGATCGCCGATGATCCGGTAGCGGATCCGGTAGCGGTCGGCATCCTGGTTGTCGGTCCATTCGATCACGGCCGAGTCGTGGTCGCTAGCGATGGTGTGGGGGATCCAGGAATCGCAGGGCAGACCGCTCAGCTGAGCCGTGCGGAAGAAGTACGATGCCGAGAAGCCGGAGATCACCGGACCGTCGCAGCGCGTCTTGGTCTGGTATTCGTATTCGGTATCGGGCGTGAGGCCTTCGATGGTCAGTTCGCTATCCGTATCGCGGGCGGCCGGGCTGATGAGCCAGGTCGGCGAACCTACTTCGCGGTAGCGGGCGCGGGAGGCGTCGGCGGTCGGCGGAACGTCCCACTTCAGGGTAGCCGTGTAAGCCGTCACCACGGTCTCGGTCGGGATGATCGGCATGCAGGGAGCTACGTTGTCATAGACGCCGACGATGCCGCGGCCTTCGCAGAGGTTGTCGTCGACAACGACCACTTCGTAAGCGCCGGGAGCCAGACCGGAAATATCCTCGGTGGTGGCGCTATTGCTCCAGCTGTACGTGAAGGGCGCTTTGCCGCCGGTAACCGTGAGGTCAGCTGCACCGCCAACGCCATTGGTCGACATGGTCACAGCGATATCGCAGGTGATGACCCCGATATTATTGATGGAAGCGAAGCCGATACCACGATCGCCATTGCTGTCGGTCACCGTTACGAGGTAATTTCCTTCAGCCAGGCTGGTAGCCGTCGCGGTCATGTCGCCGCTGGTCCACTCGTAGGTATAGGGGCCAACACCGCCGCCGGGGGTAGCCGTCGCTTCGCCGTCGCTGCCATGGCAGTCGGCATGTACCACGTTGACGTTAACCGGGATCGGGTTGGTGGAGTTCTCCACTACGTTGTAGGTTTGGTTCGGCGACAGGTCGGTCAGCACGTCGGTGATGCCGCTCAGCCAGTGAATGGCTACCGAGTCGACCATCGAGGCCGTACCGATACCGAAGTGGATCTTCTCGGAGTTTTGGTTGAGGTAAGCGTCGCCGCAGTAGTGTCCGCGCACGTAGTGCTTGCCACCTGCCCAGATCTCGACCCGGGTACCGTAGCCGTCGCGGTTGCTCACCGTGCCTTCTACCGTGAATTTCACCCAGTTGTTGCTGTTGCTGACGATATTCTCCCACAGGTGGATGGTATCGGAGCCGTTGTTCGGCACGATGATATCGAGCTTGCCGTCGTCGTTGAAGTCGAAGATGGCGTTAGCGTAGCTCTGAGCGGTGTCGCCGGGCAGGCCGTTGACGTAGGGCTCCGTGAACACTTCCATGCCCGTTTCGACGAATTGATTGACATAGACTTTGTTCTGCGAGCCGGTGAAGTCTTTCATACAGCTCACGTACAGGTCTTCGTCGCCGTCGTTCTCGATGTCGAAGAAGTTACCGGCCCAGAAGAAGTTGAAGCCCTGCACACCGGCAGAAGCGGAAATGTCGCTGAAGGTCTCGTCGCCGTTGTTCCGCAGCAGCACGTTGCCGCCGTTCGGCGTGTTGGTGACATACAGATCGAAAAAGCCGTCGTTGTTAAAGTCGCCGGCAGCCGTGTTCATGGCGTCGATCGTGATACCGGCAGCCGAGCTGGTGCTGATATCGGTAAAGGTGCCGTCGCCGTTGTTGCGGAACAGGGTGTTACCGTACAGACGGTCGTTGGCAAGATAGAGGTCGAGCCAACCGTCGTTGTTGATGTCGACGAAGTTGGCCTGGAAGGTCAACTGCGTACCGTCGGAAACGCCGGCCTTACGGGTCACGTCGGTGAAGGTGCCGTTGCCGTTGTTGCGGTACAGGTAGTTGGAGTTAACGGCATTGTGGCGGTTGCAGACGTAGAGATCGAGCAGACCGTCGTTGTTGTAGTCACCCCAGGTGGCGCCCCAGGTCCAGTCGTTGCGCACCGGAATGCCGGCCATGGCCGTCACATCGGTGAACACTCCGCCGCCGTCGTTGCGGTAGAGCGTGTTCGGGCGCTGGAAGGCCGTGACGAACAGGTCTTTGTCGCCGTCGTTGTCGTAGTCAGCCCACAGCACCATCTTGGTGTGGTGCGTATTGCTGACCAGCGGGGCGATCTTGGTGAACGTGCCGTCGCCGTTGTTGGTGTAGAAGTACAGTTCCTGGTTGGTACCGGTCGCGAAGGTCAGGTCTTCCAGACCATCGTTGTTGAAGTCGATACAACTCACCCCGGTGCCCCACTGCGGAAAACCTTGGGGAAAAGGATACCCGCTCACCGTGTCCGGCGCGCCGAAAGTGGCCGTGGTACCTTTCAGGGCGTAGGGGAACTGAGCCGATAGTGCGATCGGCAGGAACGCCATCAAAAAGAGTAAAATTCCATTTTTCATAACTTGAGAATTAATGTTTTTATCAAAAAAATTTGGGGATACGTCAACATGCAGATAGTGCAAGAACCACGCCATCTTCTTCCTTTTCAGGATGAAAAAAGAGCGGTTGCACTACATAATCCTCATTAGGCGGTCGAGCCCGGCTGGCAGCAGGGCAGAACATCCCGTTGCAATTCTATCCCTGTCTTGATCGGCTTGGGATGGAACGTTCTAAAAGAACGGTCATGTAATAGTGTGGAACTGAAAGAAATAACCTCCTTCCCCAAGGGGGTTATCCATGAGCTTTTTAGACGTCCCGATCAGATTGGTTTGC
>JAGQXA010000983.1 GCA_020436865.1 Saprospiraceae bacterium
ACCGTCGCGCTTGGAAAAATTGGCGAACGAATTCTCACGCAGGTCCAGCCGCGACAAGCCGTTGTCGGTACTGATCCACAAGGCCGTATCGCCTTCCGGCAGGATGCCGTTGACGAAGTTGTTGGCGAGGCCGTCTTCCGTGGTGTACCAACGGTAGGCCCCGGTTACCAGATCGATGCGGTTCAGTCCGGCCGGAGTGGCCAGCCACAGATGGCCCTGCCCGTCCTCGAAGATCGCCAGGATCCGCTTGTGGCTCAGCTTGGCCGGATCGTCGGGGAAGTGGGTCAACCGATTCTGCTGCAGGTCGAGGCGGTAAACGCCGTTTTCTATCGTGCCGATCCAAAGATAGCCGCTTCTCTGCCCGTGGTGCAGATAAGTGATATGGTAGGGGAAGGTGTCCAGACGGCCCTCCGCATCGCGATAGCGGGTGGCCTGTTGTTCATTTTCGCGCAGGCGGTAAAGGTGCTTGCGAAAGCCGATCCACAACCTCCCGTCGCGGTCGACCATGGGCATTCCACTGTCTTCCAGGCGGTCGTGAAAGAGCGTATCAACCTGCAGGGTCTTCAGATCGATCCGCAGTCCGTTGCCGGTGATCAAAGCCTGCCGGTAGTAGGCCAGTCCGAAAGGGGCGTGCACGAAGTCATTCTGCCGAAAGAGAGGACGGAGTTCGCCGGTGGTCCGGTCGAGTTGGTGAATGGAGTTGTAGTAGGAGAAGTAGAGATTTCCGGCCGGATCTTCGGCAATGCCTCGCATACTGCAAAAGCCGCTGCTGCAATAGCTGTTCCCCCCACTCAGATAGGTCGAGAACAGCCGGCGCGACCGCACGATCTTGATAATGCCGAAATTCGAAGCGACCCAGATCACGCCGGCCTGGTCTTTGAAGACCTGCCGGTAGGTCGTTTGATGTTTGGTGATCTCGCGGACCTCGCGGTTGAAGTCGTGCAATTCACCGCTGGCCGCGTGGTAGTACCACAGTTGATCGTCGCCGCAAAACCAGACGTCGCCGTTCTCTTCCACCAGAAAAGACTGGAAGGTTTCGCCGGTTTGCGGGAAGGGCGGCAGCGAAACCCGCTCGAATGCCGCCGCCGGACCGGTTTGCACGTATAGCTCTCCGTTGGCCAACAGGGCGTAGATGCGCCCACCGCTCAGCCCCTGCAGGCCGACTACCCGTGCCTGCGAACGATCGTCGCCGCGGAAGGGAAAGGAATAGCGGTCGACGATCTCGCCGTCGGGCTGCATCAGCCAAAGCTCGTTCTCGAAGCCCGCTACCTCCACCAGCGAATCCGATAGCAGGATCGGGTGGTTTTCGTATTTGCCCGGGAGCCGCATATTCAGCAGCCGGGTGCCGGAAGCCGACCAATGTTGGAGATAACTTTCACCGGTTCGCTCGAAATAGGTAGCCATCCAGATCGAAGCATCGGGCCCGACAGCCAGATTACTAGGCGTTTGTTCTTCGCCCCGCGACAGGTTCTGAGTGTTGATCTGTAAATGGCTTACCTCCGCATCGAGAGGGTCGAAGGAGGTTAGAAAGTTGGGATGCACCAGCCAAAGCTGGCCGGTTCGGGAAAGCTCCATTTCGGTGATAACCGACTCGAACAAAGCGGTACCTTGTTCTTCCTTCCCGAAAAAAGTGAATTCATAGCCGTCGAACTTGTTCAACCCGTTGACCGTGGCGATCCAGATGAACCCGTTGGTATCCTGCAAGACCTTATAGACATTCCGATGCGAGAGGCCTTCCTCGAACCCATAGATCCTCACCTGGAACTCTTCGGTTTGCCCGTCTGCCGCTTGCCAGGAAGCCAGGGCAGCCATCACGAGCAGGAGCAGCATTGGGAAAGACACACGCATCATCTGACAGCCATCAAGTGTGGGTAAAATTAGAATATTTGGCACTTACCACCTATGAATCGCCCTAATTTCTCCTTTCCGGACGGGCAGCTTCGGAGTCCTTTTGTTTTAAAACCAAATAAATAACTGAAAATCAGCTATTTGCGTGTAAAAATAGACTATGTGGAGAACTTTTTAACCGAAAGCGGGTAACTTTTATGCCCTTTATGCGTCTTATTTTAAAAGGAAGTTGCGGGTAAGAGGTAACCATTTGGGCCTCCCGGACATTAAGAGAGCGTAAACCGGGCCGCAATACAGACGAACTTCCTGACCTCACGGTGTCCAAACAGCTTCACGGGACGAGAATTAAGAAAACTTTAACATTTTTTGCCACGTACGGGGGGGAGTGTGAAAAAATTACATCTTCCCGCGGTACCAAAATTTTCGTTAAGGTCGTTTGAAAGAGATGAAATAAAATTCAGATGTGGAAAACTTCCTTGTGCTACTGATTGACTGATAACGGGTATTGAGATACCTTTGCACCTTGAGTCCAAAAACGAATATCCATAAACGAACATTCACTTAATCCCAAACTCCCCTCCTATTAAAGAACAGCTTTTCTACACACGCACCCAGTAGTTTTATTGACATATTCAAAAACCGATACCGGAACACCGCGTTGGTGGTGCAGTTCCTTTAGTAGGTACTGCGATCAATGGAGGGGTGCTACCAGCTGTTTCGGATAAAAGTTTTTCCAATGCAAATCCCATGTACGATCCACCGGCTGGCGCTGGCAGGCTTCTTGTTTGCCTTCTCCATCGGTCACAACACCTTGAACGCTAACGCTGCTTTTTTGAACTCGATTGACGAAACGGTTCTGCAGCAACGAGTTAGCCAACTGGAGTTACCTGTAACTCCCAAGTACAATGCCACGGTTCGCGAGTATATCCGCCGCTATGTCACCAGTGGGCATAAAGACGCGGAAGAAATGCTCGGCCGTTCGGTGATCTATTTTCCCATTTTCGAATACTATCTGAACGTCTACCAGCTCCCGCAGGAACTCAAGTACCTGCCGATCGTGGAGTCGAACCTACGTCCGACAGTAGTATCCAACGCCGGCGCGACCGGCTTGTGGCAACTGATGCACTCGACGGCCAGCGAACTGGGACTTTCCGTCTCCGGTTCATTGGACGAGCGGCGCGACCCCTACAAAGCTACGGAAGCTGCCGTGCGCTATCTTTCCACTTTGTACAAGCGATTCGGCAGCTGGGAACTGGCGCTGGCCGCCTATAACTGCGGTCCGGGCAACGTCAGCAAAGCCGTGCGTTTGTCGGGAAGCACCGACTTCTGGAAACTGCGGGAGTACCTACCCTCCGAAACGCGCCACTACATCCCCCGTTTCATCGCGGCCTCGTATGTCGTTAACCACTATCGGGAGCATAGCCTGCTGCCGGAGCGCCCGGAGTACGATCTGCAATTCACGCAAACGGTGAAGGTGTTCAGCGAACTGTCGTTCCAGAAGATCTCCTCGATCAGCCGTGTGCCGGTCAGTACGATCCGCGCGTTGAACCCGGCCTATCGCCAGAGCTACATTCCGCGCAGCAGCGGGGGCAACTTCCTGATCCTGCCGAAGATGGGCATGCAGGCCTTTAAAGACTACCTGAAGTGGTCGGGCTACCAGACGATCAAGACCGACGCCCCCCAGATCGCCGCCCAGGCCGCTCCCGGCGCCAGCCCGTTCAGTCCGGTCACGGTAACGATCGAATCGCCCGGCCAAACCCTGGCTTCGATCGCCGCTACCTACGGCTGCCGGACCGAAGTGTTGATGTCGTGGAATAGCCTGAGTTCAAGAGATCTGTACTTCCGTCAGGAACTGGTTATCTATGTGCCGGAGGGGAGCCCGCTGGCCCTTCGCAACAACTGAGGCGCCTGATCGTCCTCCTGTCGCTTTCAAAGGAAAAGGGGGTGCACCGTTGTGGTGCGCCCCCTTTTTGCTTCCCGCAACTGCTCCTTGCAGCTTTCTTGCAGCAATCCGGTAGCCGTTGCCCGAATTTTTAGTAATTTCCGTGCGACAAACCTGACCACTAGCTATGGACGCCAACGGTATTATCGAAAAGACCGGAAATTACGTCACCACTCTGCTCAAGGAAAAACTGACGCCCGACCACACCTATCACGATCTGGAACACACGCTGATGGTCAAAGCCGTAGCCGAACAGTTGGCCGATGAACTCAAAGTGCCGGACGATGAACGGGAAGCGCTGTCGCTGGCTGCCCTGTTACATGATGTTGGCTATGTCGACGCGTACGACGGGCACGAAGCCGTGAGCAAACAAATGGCCAAAGATTTTCTCCAGGACCAAGGATATCCGGAAGAAAAGATCGAACTGGTATCGAAGCTGATCGAGGCCACCCGGATGGAACACCAGCCCGGCACTGAACTCGAAAGCATCCTAAAAGATGCCGATCTCGTCAACCTGGCCCACCCCAACTACGAAGAACATCTCGCCAATCTGCGCCATGAATGGGCCGTTTTCCGCGGCGAAGAGTACAACGAACTTGCCTGGCTGGAAGAGAACATCCAGTTTCTGAAGAAGCACCGATACTTTACCGGCGTAGCCCGCGACAAGTTTCAATCTTCGAAAAAGGCCAATGAGAAAACCCTGAAAAAAAAGCTCAAACAGATGGCAAAAGCCGTTAAGAAAGTCGATAGCAGCTCTCTGCTGGCGGGCAACCGCAGTGCCCAGATGATGTTCAAAACCACGCTCCGCAATCACATCGATCTGACCAATATTGCGGATAATAAGGCCAACATCATGCTGAGTATCAATGCGCTCATCATTACCATCACCATGCCCTTGCTGGCTTCCAACGCCCAGGAAAACCCTTTCCTGCTCTTTCCGACCTCCATTTTGTTGACCACCTGCGTCATCTCCATCATTTTTGCTACGCTGGCCACCCGCCCGATCCGCACCAAGGGGTTCACCCGCCTGGAAGATCTGCGGCAAGGCAAGACCAATCTCTTCTTCTTCGGCAACTTCTACAAGATGAACCTGGCCGACTACAAAAGCGGCATCCGGCAAGTGGTGTCCGACGAGGAAATCCTCGACGATACGATCATTACCGACCTGTTTTTCCTGGGAAAAGCCCTCGGCACCAAATTCTACCAACTTCGGATCTGCTACAGCGTGTTCATGGTCGGCGTGACGATCACCGTGATCTCCTTTGCCGTTGCCTTCCTGTTCAAGGGCTGAGCGACCCATTTTTTAACCCGTAAATCACCCTTTCATGAAAATCCCCTACTCCTGGCTCCTGGCAGCCCTGGCTCTGCCTCTTTTTTCCGTTTGCCGTTCGGGCAACGGTGGCCCAAGCCGGGCCGATCAGGTCGAACAGGTTGCCCTGCAGTATTTTGCGACCTATGCCGAGCGCGAAGACTGGGACAAGCTCCTGTCCTTCTATCGCTCCGACCTGGAGTTCGAAGACGTAATGCTCTTGCTGGAACTCGACGGACTGGAAGACTTCAAGGAGTTCTACAACTGGCCCGACACCGGTTTTCATAAACTAGTGAAGGAAGAACCTCACCTGATACTCGAAGACCTGCTCGTCAACGACAGCACCGCCGTGGGGTATGGCTTTTTCAAGCCCTTCTACTGGTACGGTACCCTCTATGGCGAAGATCAACCCTATTTCTCCATCGTACTCACCTTCGACGACAGCCTCCGGATCAAGCGGCAAGTCGATTTCATCGAATATCCGGTCGATATCCTCTGCCGCTATTACGACGAAGATTGATCGCTTCAGGCCCTTCTTCACCAGGCCCCGGAGCCTAGTGATCCGATCAGTATACTGATCGGATCACTTAATTCGCAAATTCGCCGAACCTGCGCAACGACAGTTTTCGCGAAAAACGGACAGGCAGATTGGAGCAAATCCAAGCGGATCGCCAAAATTGCTGTTGATCATCAAATGTTTACAGAAAAAACGAGAGAGAAGGGCGACAGCTTGTCAATTGCCGTAGCCTCCTAAAAGGGCGGATAAGCCACCCCATTTCCCCTCCTCATCGATCGCGGGGAGGAGACAGAAAGACGCTAAAGGAAACGAAGGGGCCGTTCGTGGGCAAGGTCGGCAGCAATTCGCCGGTCGCCGTATTTTCGAAGTTAGACGAAAGCGAGTGGGAGTAGCCCACCTTGAACTCCGTCCAGGTCCAGCGGTTGACCCGGCGGTTGTACGCCAGCGAGAACAACAGGGAAGCTGAATTCAAATGAAAGATCGAGGAGGCATCGGCCCCGTTGCCGGAATTGGTCGCCATGTCGATCGAGTATTCGCTCGTTTGCAGTTCGGTGCCGAACAACAGGATGTTGTTCCGGTCAAAGTTGTATCGCCCCTTGATCACCGCCGGAAATACGCTTTCCAGTCCCCAATGATCGTTGAAGGTGTGATTGAACAAGAGGAAAGGATATAGGGCCTGATTCCGGAAACCACGCTTGTAGAGAAACCCAACTCCCCACTCGGTGTCTTCGTTCTTCTTGATCCCCCACAGGGCCGAGGCGCGATATACCGCATACCGGCGATCGAAGCTCATCAGCCCCCGGTAATCGCCGTTGAACGAACCTTCCAGGCGAAGCATCAGATACATCCGCTGACTCCAGGGCTTGACGGCATAGAGCGACAGGCGCGTAGCCTTGAGCAGGGTTCGATCCAATTCCTGTACCGTCGGAAACGCTTCGGGAATGGCGTAGTTGTAGTCGTATGACTCGTGGATATGGCTGATCCCCGCCAACACCTTCAGTCCAGGTTTCAACACGAGGGGCGCCTTTAGCTTGACCTGCAGTTGATCGTTGTTGGAAAAGTGGGTCGCACCGGCCGGGCTGTACGACTGTAAGGCCATCGGAGGTTGAAAGCCGTATTCGAA
>JAGQXA010000984.1 GCA_020436865.1 Saprospiraceae bacterium
AGCGAGCTGGGAATGTAGGCTTTCAGCTGCAGGTAGTTGACCAGAATGGTCGACTGGGTTTTCTCCGAGGGCGCCAATTTTGCCAACACGGCCATGCCTTGCCGGTCGTACTCGTTATTCTCCCGATAACCGTCGCTGTGCAATTGGTGGAATTGCAGGCTGAGCCCGACCCGCTGATCTTCCGAGCGGTAATGCGTTTGGCCGACCCAATGCCGGAGTCCGTATGAACCCAGGGTCAGCCTGGTTTCGGCATAGGAATCGGGCAAGGCTTCCGGGCGGTACGTCTTCAGATGGACGAACCCGCCCAAACCGGCCCCGTAGGCGCTTGGGCTGGGCCCTTTCCACACGTCGACTTCCGACAGCAGGCCCAGTTCGATGTCTTCGAGCGTCGTTTCCCCGACGCCCGAAGTGAGCGGAATTTCGTCGAGATAGGCTCGGATCTTGGCGGTGGCGAACGGGCTTCGGCTCCCGATCCCACGGATGGTGATGCGGTTGGTATTGAGCGCGCCGCTATGCATGTACAGGCCCGGCACCCGGTTGAGGGCTTTCCTGATCTGGATGCCCTCTTCGCGGAGCAGGTCGGCGGGCTGCAGCACGGTCAGGGCAGCGGGCTCCTGATAGGCGGAGGAAATGCGCCCGATCTCGATGGCAATCGGGTGGTACACGATCGGCCCCGGCTCCAGGCCGATGGTCAATGAGCGGTTGATCAGCACAGGCACTTGCATGGACTCGTAGCCCAGGTAGCGAAAAAGGAGGGAGTCGGCCTCCGTCGCAAGTTTGAAACGACCGCGCTCGTCGGTGACCGTCCCGCCCTTTCCCGGCACTTCTTCCACCGTAGCCCAGGCCAGGGGGGCGCCCGTGCGGGCATCGAACACCTGACCCTCTATGACGATTTGCGCGTCGGCCGGATTCAGGAAGACCACCGTCATCCACAGGGCCGGCAGTAAGTAATAAAAACGAAACATTCCGGATGGTTTGGGTAGGCAATTTCCGCAACTTCGCCCTTACGGAAATTGTTGAAAATTTATTTGACGTCAAAAAACAGCGACATGAGATCCCTGGTATTCAAGACCAATATCAACTGCAACAACTGCATCCGTTCGGTCACCGGATTCCTGAACGAAGTCGGCTCGATCGAAAAGTGGGAAGTCGACATCGAAAACCCCGACAAACTGCTCACCGTACAGGGAGAACAGGTGACCCTGGAGGAAGTTGTGAACGCCGTCGAGGAAGCGGGCTTCGATATTGAGGCAGTAGAAAGATAGCCTATTTAGCCACCGCCATCGCTTCATAGAGCGGAAAATCCTCCATAAAGGCATTGACTTCGCTGCGCACCTGTGCGATGCGTTGCGCACTATCGCGATCGGCGATCACCCGGTCGATCCAGTCGACCACCCGCCGGCAATCTTCTTCGCGCAGGCCCCGGGTTGTGACGGCCGCCGTGCCGATGCGGATCCCGGAAGTGACGAAGGGCGATTGCGTGTCGAAGGGCACCATGTTCTTATTGACCGTGATATCGGCGCTGACCAGCGCGTTCTCGGCGTCGCGGCCGGTGACGCCCTTGCTGCGCAGGTCGATCAGGATCAGGTGGTTGTCGGTACCGCCGGAAATGACGTGATAGCCTTTTTCCAGAAATGCCTTTGCCATCGCCGCGGCATTGCGAATGACCTGCCGGGCATAGTCGCCGAAGTCGGGTTGCAGCGCTTCGTGAAAAGCAACGGCCTTCGCGGCGATCACGTGCTCGAGCGGACCGCCCTGCATGCCAGGGAACACCCCGCTATTGAGCACGGCCGACATCTTGATCGGCGCGCCAGATTTCGTAGTGCGCCCCCACGGATTGTCGAAGTCCTTTCCCGCCATGATGATGCCGCCCCGGGGGCCTCTCAGGGTCTTATGCGTCGTAGAGGTGATGATGTGGCAATGTTCGACCGGACTGCGCAGCTGCCCGGCGGCGATCAGGCCTGCCGGATGGGCGATGTCTGCAAGCAGCAGGGCGCCGACTTCGTCGGCGATCTCCCGGAAACGAGCATAGTCCCAATCGCGTGAATAGGCCGAAGCGCCGCAGATGATCAGCTTAGGCCGCTCGCGACGAGCGATCTCCGCCACATGATCCATATCGATGGTGCCGGTTTCCTTTTCCACCCCATAGAAGGTGGGCGTATAGACTTTGCCCGAGTAGTTGACCGAGGAGCCGTGGGAAAGATGGCCTCCGTGCGACAGATCGAAACCGAGGGTCTTATCGCCCGGTTGCAAAACCGCCAGGAAGACGGCGGCATTGGCCTGTGCGCCGGAATGTGGCTGCACATTGGCGTACTCGACCCCGAACAATTCCTTGAGCCGGTCGATCGCCAATTGTTCGATCTGGTCGACCACCTCGCAGCCGCCGTAATAGCGCTTGCCCGGATAACCTTCGGCATATTTGTTGGTCAACCACGAGCCCATCGCCTGCATGACGGCTTCGCTCGTAAAGTTCTCCGAGGCGATCAGTTCGATGCCTCTACGCTGCCGGTGCAGTTCTTCCTGTAACAGGAGTTCTATCTGTTTGTCCTTGATCATGACTCAGTATTAAAATCCCCTTAAAAGGTACCCTAAATTGGTGAATTTCCCGCCAAAGGTACAATAAATCGACCAAGAAACGCCTTAACTATCATGGGTTGCAGTATTGAGAAAAGGCGCCTGCGACAGTTCCTTTAAAATCCGGCCGAAGACCCGCAACGTTACCCCGTTTCGATCGCGACGTCTACAATAAAAACCACCAACCTATTTTGTCAATGGGCTGATCTTTACCTACCTTTTGCCGCTTGCGCGGAATGGATCCTGACATGGAACGCCCCTCACTACCCGAATAAGCTCGATCCCAAGATGTGGGATCGTAGGCCGGGAGGAAGGGCGCCGAGCGATCAATTATCGCTTTTGAACTGTTATCTTTACCAGCCCGCTTCCGGGAATTGCGATCCTTCAGCCTGGCGAACTTTTCTTGTTAATGGTCAATTTTTCTGTCGTAGCATGAAGCAACTCTGGCATCTGGGATTTACAATAGCCTTCGCGGCCGGGCTCTGCCTGCCGGCCTCGGCCGTGACCGGCAGATACCGCATTACCTGGCAAGACGACCCGGCCACTAC
>JAGQXA010000985.1 GCA_020436865.1 Saprospiraceae bacterium
CTCTTCTAGCAATTCGGCGGAGGAACGCTCTTGTACGAAGATGGCGTCAAAAGTGCGCAACATTTGCCGGAACAAGCTCCCATACCAGCGGAAAAAGACCTGCTTGGGCCGGAAAACGGCGGAGATCAGGAAGGTCGGAACTTTCCGGCGGTTTAGTTCGGCCAGGTGTTCGAACCAAAACTCGTACTTGACGAAGATGGCCAGTGCGGGATCGAGGAGGTCGAGGAAACGGCGAGCGTTGCCGGGCGTATCCAAAGGGAGGTAGCAAACGAGGTCGGCAACCGGATAGTTTTTGCGCAACTGGTATCCGGAGGGAGAAAAAAAGCTCAGCACGATGTTCAGATCCGGTTGCCGGTCGCGCAGCGCCTCGATCAGTGGCCGCCCTTGTTCAAACTCTCCGACCGAGGCACAATGCACCCAGACCGTCGGGCAATCGGGTCGAAGCGACTTCCGCCCCTCTTTCAGGCGTCCGAACAGATCTTGCCGGCCTTGGGTCCAAAGCCGTGCTTTGGGATGAAAGAACCCGGCCAGACCGATGAGCCAGCCGTACAGGCGAACGGCGATGCGGTAGAGAAGGAGTTGGGCGGAATGCGGTAACACGGGTCAATAGAAGATTTCTTCAGGATCTTCCCCAAGGTAGAAGGGAAGCGACCAGCCGGCCCGGAAACCGAATAGCAGGTCCAGGCGCTTCGCCGTGTCGACCTCGAGGGTGTCGAAATTCCAACTCCGGCGGTTTTGGGTAAAAGCCTGGGTCAGATCGAATCCGACAAAGAAGTTGATCCGCCGGTTCTTGCTGAGGTATTGGTAGCCGATGAACTGATTGAGCGCCAAGCCATTGGTGAGCCGGTCGTACCCCTTTTTGTTGTCGCCGGCGATCTGAGGCACAAAGGCCTGAGGGTCTTCCTGGACGCGCACCTTGTGCTGTAGCAGCCCGGCTCCCAGGTTGATCCGGATGCCCGAGCGGCGGTTGGCTGCGCTGACGGGGATCAGTTTTCCGAGATGGGCTCCAAGGTAAAAGCCCCTTTCCCTCAGGGTCACTTCGGCCAGGGTGCCGTTGTCGGCGTAGATCTCGCCTTCTGGGTTTCGCAGGATGCTCAGCACATCGTTCTTGACCTCGCTACCGAACAAGATGTGTCCTTCGATGCCGAGGGCCCAGTTATTGGCAAGGAGGTAGTCGAGACCGGCGCCCAGGTAGCCGTTGATGCCAAAGCGATCGGCGAGGTCGCCGCCCGGGACCTGCCCTCCGTAGGACAGGTTGAACAACAATACGCCGCTTTGGTCGGTCTTAGCCGATTCGCCGCGCTGCCCGAACAAGGGGTTCCAGACCAGCAGGGCCAGCAGCAGCGGCAGGCTCAGCCTGTTTTGCAAAAAAATCTTGGTATTCATAGCTCTGGATGTATTGGAAATGATAACAGTTCACGCACTTGGTCGGCCATGGGCCAAAGATAACAGAAGCCGGGAAAGTAGCGCGCGCGTCCGGCGGGTTTTCGGCGATTAGCGCCTATATTTGCAGGATCGCAACAAATTTCCTCGCCATGGCAAAAACCACTACCCCGACCGCCATTCCGATGGTGGACCTGCAAACCCAATATAGCCGGCTTCGACCGGAGATCGATCAGGCCATTCAGGAGGTCCTGGAGTCTACCCAATTCATTAACGGCGCCCCGGTAGGGTCCTTTGCCGAGAACCTGGCCGCCTATCTGGGCGTCCGGCACGTGATTCCCTGCGCCAATGGAACCGATGCGCTACAGATCGCGCTGATGGCGCTCGATCTGCAGCCGGGCGATGAGGTGATCACGACTCCCTTTACGTTCGTGGC
>JAGQXA010000250.1 GCA_020436865.1 Saprospiraceae bacterium
CACATCCATCGGGGCGCATATGTCGCGGGTGACGTCGCCAAGCGTTTTGTCGCCGGTAATCAGCGGCGCGCGGCGCGGGTCGCTTGCTTCAGGCATGTTTGTCTCCTGGCTCGCCGTGCTCGCCAGCTGAGTTCGCTTCGCGGTTCTTCACGACGCGCAGATAGGAGACGGCAGGGCGAAAGTTGAACTCTTCCAGCACGCCGTAGCGCCGCGGATTCGTTCGGGCCCGCGCTACTGCGCTTTCCGGGTCGTTCATGTCGCCGAACACGATCGCCTGCGCGGGGCACGACTGCTGGCAAGCGGTTTGCACTTGCCCGTCGATCCACGGCTCGCCGAGCCGCCGAGACTCGATCTTGCCCTCCTCGATCCGCTGAATGCACATCGAACATTTCTCCATGACGCCTCGCGAACGGACGGTGACGTCTGGGTTCAAGGCCAGATTTCGTAGGTCGTCGTGCGGATAGTCAAACCAATTGAAGCGGCGCACCTTGTACGGACAGTTGTTGGCGCAGTAGCGGGTGCCGATGCAGCGGTTGTAGGTCATCTGGTTCAGACCTTCCGAGCTGTGGTTGGTGGCGGCCACCGGGCAGACGTTCTCGCAGGGCGCGTTGTCGCAGTGCTGGCACATCAGCGGCTGGTAAACGACGTTCGGGTTCTCGTAATCGCCGAAGAAGTAGCGGTCAATGCGCAACCACGTCATTTCGTGGTGGCGTGCCACTTCGCGCTTGCCGACCACCGGCACGTTGTTCTCGGCAATGCAGGCTACCTGGCAGGCGCCGCAGCCGATACAGGCGTTGAGGTCGACGTACATGCCCCAATGGTGGCCCTGGCTGTAAAGATCTTCGGTATACTGCTCGAAGGGATACATGCTTCCTTCGTTGAGTTTCTTGGCTTCGGCCCGGCGCTCCTTGACGTGTTCGATCAGTTCTTCGACCTCTCCGAGATTCGATTGGTAGATGATCGAGCGATTCGTCAAACCGCCCTGGTAGCCTTCGCTGAGGGTCATCACCGTCTTTTCGTCGACGTTGATGGTCTCGTTGGTTTCCGGATCGGTGCCCGTTACCCCCATCGTGTGGTGATACTGCACGCAGGCAAATTCAGGCTCGACGCCCACCTTGTCGGAAACCGCCACTTCGGTGGCGTAGTAGCGGGTGTTGCCGTTGGCGTCGATCGACAGCCAGGGGAACACGTTCGAACCGGCATTCCGGCCGGCTTCGCCCACGACCGAGCGGCCATAACCGAGGGCCAGGGCCAGGGTGCCTTCGGGTTGCCCGAACTGGCGCACGCAGGTCACCTTATGCTTGAGCCCGGCGATCTCCACCTCGACCAGATCGGCTTCGCCGTAGGCTTCCCGCTGGTTGAGGTTCTTGAAGGCCTGGAAATGACGGCTACCGTCCCAGCTGACCGGAATGGCCAGGTAATTACCCCAAACCGTGCGGGCTACGGGGTCGGGCATTTCCATCAACCAGGGGTTGTTGGCGTACTGACCGGCGCCGAGGTTGACAGTCTCGAAGAAGGAGATCTCCAGCTCGCTGTTCGACGGCTTGTTGATCTGACCGGCGGCAGCGGCCACATCGGCCGAGAACGCCACCTGGATGGTGGCCTGCTCTACGGCAAAGACGCCATCGTGCAGGGTACTGTCCCAAAAGGTCTGGAAAGTAGCGTATTCGCTTTGCTGCGGAAACATCGTGGCTTCCCAGTTGGCCCGCAGATATTCAAAGTACGGTTGATCGGAATCGAGGTTGAGGTTGGCGCTGTCCGCCCAGCGCAGCAGGCTTTCTTCGACCTGGCGGGTGTTGAACAGCGGCGAGATGGTCGGCTGTACGAGACTGTAGTGGCCGCGTTTCGGCTCGGCGTCGCCCCAGCTTTCCAGATAATGGTGGTTGGGGGCCACGTGCGTACAAAGCGCCGTGGTTTCGTCGGGAATGCCGGCGAACGACACCCGCATGCCCACTTTCTGGAAGGCCTCGGCGAAAGCGCCCGAATTGGGCAGGTCGAAGGCCGGATTGGCGCCCCACACCAGCACGGCGTCTACCCCGCCGCCGTTCATTTCCTGGATCAGGTTCTGAATTTCGGCGTCGGTGCCCTGCCGCTGCAGAGAAGCGTGGGTGAAAGTGATGGTGCTGCCGTAGCTCTGCAGCTGGTCGTTGATGGCGTTGACGAGGATCTGCTCGCCGACGTTGTTGGAACCGGAAACGACCAGCGCTTTGCCCTGGTAGTTATTCAGGTCGGCAGCCAGTTTCTTGATGGCGGCGGCGGCGCGTTCGTTGACCGCCGGCGCGCTGACCCCACCCCCCGAAAGTTCGTTGTAGAGCAACGCGATCGCGGCGCCCATTTCCGAGGGCTTGATCAGAATGCGGTTGTCGGCGTTCGAGCCGGTCAGCGACATATGGCTTTCCACCTGCACGTGGCGCGACATCTTCGGATGCTCCGGATCGTTGATCTTGCGATTCTGGGCGTACTGCCGGGCGTATTCCACCGGCGAGATCCAGGTGCCCAGGAAGTCGGCGCCGAAGCTGACGATCAGTTCGGCCTTATCGAAGTGATAGTCGGGCACGACCTTCTGACCCAGGGTCTGCTCGTTGGCCTGCAACAGCGCCGAGCTGGAAACGGGGTCGTAGGTCACCACCTGCGTGTTGGGATATTTTGCGACGAATTCACCGATCGCCTTCTTGGCCGTCGGGCTGAGCAGCGTATTGCTCACGATCCGGATGCGCGAATTAGCGCTGAACTTCCCCTTGACCGCGCTGTCGAGCTCGGCCCAGTTGATCTTCTGGTATTTGCCGTCGACCATCTGGCCGGGGCCCTGGAAGCGACTGGTATCGTAGAGGCTCAGCACGCTGGCCTGCGCCCGGGCGCTGGTACCGCCGTGGGTCACCGGCGAGAGGCTGTTGCCCTCGACCTTGATGGGGCGGCCTTCGCGCGTCTTGACCAGCACGGCACAGTAGTCGCCGCCCTGAGTGAAGGTAGATGCGTAATAGGAGGCTACGCCGGGCACGATCTCATCCGGTTTTACGACATAGGGGATCGCCCTTTTCACCGGAATATCGCAGGAGGCGGCTATCGTGGCTGCCCCGATCCCAAACCCGAGGTACTTGAGAAAGTCGCGGCGGTTAGATTTGGCGCGACCGATCACCGACTCGTCGGAAAGCTGATCGACGACGGGCAATTCGAAGAATTCCTGCTTACTGATCTCGGCCAGAGCCTGGCTATTCTCCAATTGCTCCGTACCGATCCAAACATCTTTACGTTGATCTTTCATCCGTATGATGGTTATTTTAGCTGTGCGCGTTCTTTCGAGAATTAATAATGACACTTCTGGCATTCCAGGCCGCCGATCTCCTCGACGGTCACGCCCGCACGCGAGCCGGCCGTCATTTCTTCGTGGTACTTCTCATAGACCTGATAGTACTCGTTGTCGGCAAACTGGATCTCCGTCTGGCGGTGGCAGTTCACGCACCACCCCATCGAAAGGGGGGCGTACTGTTGCACTACCTCCATGGTTTCCACCGGACCGTGGCAGGTCTGGCATGCCAACTCACCCACGGCAACGTGCTGGGCGTGGTTGAAGTAGACGTGATCGGGAAGGTTATGGATGCGGACCCACTCGATGGGGCCCTGGATCGTTTTCTTGGTCGGATTGGTCAGCGAACTGACGATGTCGTCCCACTCGTCGTTGATCACTTTCTCGCCGATGGCGTCGAGGCCGCCGTTGTCGACGATATAGTTATCGGAGATCCACTTCTTATAGATGTCTTCGATCTCGGCAACGTCCATCGATTCGTAATTGTCGATGTAGGCGCCCGTACTCGGATCGAAGCCAATGGAGGCGTAGATCTTGGTGAGTTCGGCCGTACCGTAGGTCGATCCTTTCTTGATGGCGGTATGGCAGTTCATGCAGGTGTTGGCCGCAGGGATGACCGAGTGCTTGCTGCGACGAGCGCCGTCGTGGCAATATTGGCAGTCGATCTGGTGCAGGCCGGCATGCGTGGCGTGCGAGAACTTGATCGGCTGATCGGGCTGATACCCTTGCTGACGCCCGAGATGAATGGCGTTGTTGACGGTCGTATAGCCGCCCAGCACCACCAGGAGGAAGATCGCGAAGCCGATCACGCTCTTGCTGGTGAGGATGTCGACCAGCGTTTTGCGCTGAGCCGGCGCCGTGCCTTTCTGCACCTCCGACATGTAGTTGAGGTTGGCGATGATCCGGGCCAGCACGATGGCCAACACGGCCAACACGGCGAAGAGAATGCCGAAGAGCAGCTTGTTGTCGATGCCGGCTCCCTGGCCGGTCTGACCGCCGGAACCGCCTGCGTCGAGCGCTACGGCCGGACGAGTATATACGTCGTTGATGTAGGCCAGGATGTTCTCGATCTGCTGATCGGTCAGGGCCGGGAAGCTGGTCATCACCGTCGGCTTCCACTGGTTCCAGAGCTCGGTTGCACGAGGATGTCCGTCGGCGATCAAGGCCTGTGAGTTCCGGACCCAGCTGTAAAGGTCCTCGCGAGGATAATCCGCCCAATTCGCTTCTGCCGGGCCCAATGCCGGGCCGGTCAGATTATCCTTCATGTTCTTGTTATGGCAACTCGCGCAATAGTTCTTGAAAAGGGTTTCCCCTTCCCCAAGATCCGCTTCCTGGCCGTAAAGCAGTCCCCCAAACAGCAAAAACGCTAGTAGTAAAATTCGGGAAATCAGCAACTTATGGGTCATTGGAAAAAGTATTTATAAATCTATATGCGTCAATACTCTAATATGTCATTTTTAGGTCATCGCAAAGATAAAATTCGGTCAGAATTTTTCGGCAATATTTTCTTTGGCGTTGAGCTATTTAGATTTTTTCTAAATTGCTCAGGCAAATACAAGAGTATGAACCGGTTAGGGAGATCAATCTGAGCGTCTCCGCGGCGTGGCGCGCGGGGCTCGGTCGTTCTGACAGTCGGAAAGGGGAAATTCCCGTCGGTATCTGAGGCGTAGCAAAGCTAAAGTTATTTCCGGCATTCTCCCGGCAAACGATTAGAGATTTTTCCACACCCCCTACTCACTCTCTCCAGCCTTCGCCGAGGCTACGGCGTGGCAAGCAAACTCAAACTCCTTTACACTGCCACCTCCGCCTTGATGTGCGGATGCGGATCGTAGTCGAGCAGTTCGAAGTCTTCGTACTGAAAGGAAAAGATGTCTTTGACCTCCGGGTTGATGCGCAGGCGCGGCAGCGGGCGCGGATCGCGCGTGAGTTGCAGGCGGGCCTGCTCGAGGTGATTGTTGTAGAGGTGGACGTCGCCGAAGGTATGCACGAACTCGCCGGGCTGCAGGTTGCAGACCTGGGCCATCATCATCGTCAATAAGGCGTAGGAAGCGATGTTGAACGGTACGCCCAGGAACACATCGGCCGAGCGCTGGTAGAGCTGGCACGAAAGCTTGCCGTCGGCTACGTAGAACTGGAAGAGTGCGTGACAGGGGCTAAGCGCCATCTTCGGCAGGTCGCCCACATTCCACGCATTCACGATGATCCGGCGACTGTCGGGGTTCGACTTGATCTGCTCGACGGCCTGTGCGATCTGGTTGA
>JAGQXA010000986.1 GCA_020436865.1 Saprospiraceae bacterium
CTTCTTTTCTCCCCAATAATCGCCGATCCGGACCATCTTTCGTTCTCCTGCCGTGTTATATGGGAAAACCCCAATGGGTCCGGGGATTTCCTGATCCTTTGGGGCAATGCCCGAACGCCCCATGAAGGCACCACCTGCCCATCCGCATACGCTTAGTCCGGAGGAAGCCGTCGCGCACCTGCAAACCGACCCACTAAAAGGGTTGAGTAAGGAGGAAGTACGCGAACGCCGCAGGCAGTTCGGCGAGAACCGGCTCGAACGACAAAGGCGGAAACCCATTCCGCTGATCTTTCTGGAACAATTCCTCGATCCGGTCATCTATGTGCTGCTGGCCGCGGCAGCCCTGGGCTTCGCCTTCGGCGAGTTCATCGAGGCGGTCGCCGTGCTGGTGGTCATCCTGATCACGGCGACCATCGGCTTCGTCATGGAATGGCAGGCGCGGCGCTCGATGGAGGCTCTCCGCAAGATGTCGGAGGTGATGACGACCGTGCTGCGCGACGGCAAAAGCCAGTCGGTCCGGGCGGATGAACTGGTGCCCGGCGACCTGCTCGCGCTGGAGGCCGGCGATGTGGCCCCTGCCGACGCCCGTCTGCTGAGCCATGAGCGCCTGGCCATGAAAGAAGCTTCGCTGACGGGCGAAAGCGATCAGGTGGATAAATCGCTCGAAGCTTTACCGGAAGACACGCCCCTGGCCGAAAGGCGAAACATGATCTTCGCAGGCTCCCTGGTAACCCGCGGCACGGCCAGGGCGCTGGTGACCGCCACCGGCGAGCGAACCGAAATGGGCAAGATCGGCCGGCTAACCCGCGAGGCGGAAAAGGAAAGTACGCCCATTGAAAAGAAGCTCGCCCACTTGAGCAAGCGGCTGATCTGGCTCACGCTGGCCCTGGCGGCCATCATCGGCACGGCCGGTTATCTGCAGGGGCGCGACCTCACCCAAATGATCGAAACCGCCATCGCCCTCGCCGTGGCCGCCATTCCGGAAGGCCTGCCCATCGTGGCGACGATCGCCCTGGCCCGGGGCATGCTGCGACTCGCCCGGAAAAGCGTGGTCATCAAGAAACTGGCCTCGGTGCAAACCCTGGGCGAAGCGGGGATCATCTGTACCGACAAGACGGGCACGCTGACGGAGAACCAGATGAAGGCCCGGGCCTTCGTGCTGGCCGACGATCAGTTCGAAACGCCGGAAGAAGCCCCCTCCACCTTCTTCGAACAAAAGAAAAAAGACCGCCCCTTTCGCCTCCTCGTCGAAACCGGGCTGCTGTGCAACAATGTCGCCCTCGAACCGGCTGACGACGGCGGCCGTCGCGGCGATCCGGTCGAGATCGCGCTGATGGACCTGGCCGCAAGCGCGGGCTTCGACGCCCGTGCCATTCGCGAGGCGTATCCGGAGCAGGTCGAACTGCCTTTCGATACCGAAACCAAAATGATGGCCACCCTGAACCGCAGCGGCCAGAGATACCGCATCCATGCCAAAGGAGCCCTGGAAGCCTTGCTCGACCGCTGCGATTCCGTCCTGGACCCGGATGGCGTACAACCGCTGACCGACCGGAAACGCTGGCTCGAAGCTGCCGACACACTGGCCGCGCGCGGACTAAGAACCCTCGCGTTCGCCTTCCGGGAAGTCGACGAAGCGCCCGGGCAGGAACAACTGCTCGACCGGCTCGTTCTTATCGGTCTGGCCGGCTTTCTCGATCCGCCGCGCCAGGACGTCCGGGATGCCATCGCCACCTGCCGGCGGGCAGGCATCCGCGTGGTCATGGTCACCGGCGACCATCCGGAGACGGCCCGTCAGATCGCCATCGCCACCGGCTTACTGGAGAACGACGCCGTCGACGGAACCGTCATGACCGGCCGGCAACTCGACGCCATCGGCGAAGATGGCGCACAAAGAGAAAAGCGCCTGCTCGACGCCGTCGTCTTCGCCCGGGTCACGCCGGCCCAAAAACTGACCCTGGTCGATTTTTACCAAAAACACCGGAAGGTGGTCGGCATGACGGGCGACGGGGTCAACGACACTCCGGCCCTGAAAAAGGCCGACATCGGAATTGCCATGGGCATTCGGGGCACGGAAGCAGCCAAGGAGGTGGCCGACGTCATCCTGCGCGACGACCGCTTCACCTCGATCGAACTGGCCATCCGGCAAGGGCGGGTCATTTTCGAGAACATCCGCAAGTTCGTGGTGTACCTGTTGTCGAGCAATCTGGCCGAGATCGTCTCGGTCGGAGTGGCTTCGCTGTCGAGCCTGCCGCTACCCCTGCTGCCATTGCAGATCCTCTATCTCAATCTGGTGACCGACGTCTTCCCGGCGCTCGCCCTCGGCCTTGGGGAGGGGGAAGAGCATATTATGGACCGGCCGCCACGGCCCAACGACGAACCGATCATGCCCCGGCGCAGCTGGATGGTGACGCTGACCTATGGCCTGTGCATCACGGCTGCCGTGCTGGGCATCACCGTGTTTTCCGAGTTTGTCCTGGACTTGCCGACCGCCAAAGTCAACAATATGGCGTTCTACACCCTGGTCTTGGGGCAATTGCTCAACGTATTCAACCTGCCGCCCCGGCAGGAATCGTTTTTCAACAACGAGGTCACGCGCAACCGCTGGGTTTGGGGGGCCTTGCTGTTGTGCGTCCTGCTGACCGGACTCGGATATGCTGTGCCGGTACTACGCGAGGCGCTATCCCTGGTGCCCATCTCGGGCATACAATTGGGTTGGGTCGGCCTTTTTGCCGCCGGATCATTGCTCTTATCGCAACTCATCAAAAGGCTCTTCAGGCTAGGAGACGAACCCGCTACAAAAAATTAGGGCGTCGCCGACAGCAAAACCTGTCGCGACGCCCCGCCGCTAATATCCCGGAGATGACCGGGGTACGCTACTGAACGATCAGCTTCCCGCTGCTAAGCCAGCGCTGACCGTCGAAAAGTTGGAAAACATAGATGCCGGCGCGGAGTTCACGCCCATCGAGTAGTAGTTCGTGGCCCTGAAAGGAGCTTTCGCTTACCAGACGACCGTACGCATCGACGATCTTCAAGTGGCCGTGCCCGACCTGCGTGCCGGCGGGAAGGCGAAGGGTCGCCCATTGCCGGAACGGATTGGGCAGGACCTGCACCGGAAGTCCTTCCACACTTGCCTCTTTCACCGACAGGACCAACAAGTCCTCCTTGATCCGGTGCACTGTTTCGTTGGTGATCACCGCGTCCATGAAGTCGAAGTAAATGGCGGCCGAGTTGAAGATCTCGGCGCCTTCCGGCAGATCGGGTTGCTGGTCGATGCGGAATTTCACGAAACCCTGCGAAGCCTCTAGATCGGTGGTGCTGTCGGGCAGCAGGACATTCTCGAACACGAACCGAATGACGCCATTACCGTCGGTTTTAAAGGTATAGTGGTGACTGGACGCTCCCGGCCGCACGCTACCCGGCTGCAGCAGGCCCGAGAGGGTATCGACGATCACGATATTGAAGGCGGTGTCGGTACCGGTATTCTGGAAGCGGATCAGGTAGTCGAGACTCTGGTTGGGTTCGATGTAGCGTTCATCGCCGAGTCCGTACGGAAATCCCCGTTTGTCGTTGGGGTCGATAGCCGCGGTCGCTTCCAGGCAGAAGACCGACTCGAAGGGATCGGTATTGTTGACCGGGAAGAGATTGACGAGTCCGGGCGTGTTCAGTCCGCCGCAGCCTTCCATCCAGGCCACCGGCTCGTAGAAACCGGGGTGGCCGGGTTCCTGCTCGGCCTCCAGGCGCCAGGTGGCGCCGGTGGCCGGCACAAAAATGTCGGTCTGCCCGCCCTGCGGCAGTTCGAAGGGCGTGCTCATGTACATGACCACGTCTTCGACGATGATGAAATCGAGTTGGCCGGCCATGTCGCCCGTTCCGATATTGTGGATCGTAAACCGGACCTGATCGGTTTCGCAGGCGCTTTCGACGCGAATGCTCGCGCCGGTCCAGGAAGACGCGCCCGCATCGCAGTTCTCTGCCGGAAAGATCAGGGCTTCGCTGCAAAGCGACTCGCCGACCTGCACCCCGCAATTCACCTGCACCGATACGGTAAAGGAACCACAATCGGCCGGATCGACGTCGCCGATGTCGAAGGTATAGGTATTGCCGACGACGCTCGTCCACGGCAGCGAGCTGCCCAGGACCGAGAGGGAATCGTCGAAGGTCACCTCGACCGAGGCCCCGGCAATTAGGAAGCCGCTAAAGCTGCAATATTGCACGGTCATGGTGCTGTTCATGCAGGGTCGGAAGGTCGGAGCGCCAATATCGACCCAAAGGGCCTGGCAGTCGGTTTCCAGGGTTACCGGAAGATCGGCCGTGACCGAGGAGGCGCCCGACGGAACCGGCACGACGACCGGATCGCCGCAGGGCAGGATCGATGCCGGCGCGTTCGACAGACTGAGCTCGAAGCCTATATTCGGCAGGTTGGGGTCGAAGAAGCCCACGGCCGTGTAATACCCGAGTGCATCCGTCGAGACCGTCTGGCTGAGGCCGAACTGGGTATTGGTCACTTCGACCGACCAACC
>JAGQXA010000987.1 GCA_020436865.1 Saprospiraceae bacterium
CAGGAACTGGGCGATCTGGGCATCGCCATCGACTTCAAGTATGGCGTATTTTCCAAGCGGAAGAAGAGTTACGTGATCGCCAACAACCACTATGTCGTCGAAGACGATATGCCGCAGGTGACGAAAGAGGGCTATAAGAACCTGTATACTTCTCCCTACCGCGTCAATCTCTTTCAGCAGCAGAACGGACAGTCGCCCGGCCTGTTAATGGTGTATTTCCCCACCAAGGCCAGTTACCTGTGGGGAACGGTTTGGAAAACCCTGCTGGCGGCCATTCTCTTTACGGCCATCATTCTGTTCAGCTTTGCCTACTCCATTCAGGTGATCTTCACCCAGAAGAAGCTGTCGGAGATGAAGACCGACTTCATCAATAACATGACCCACGAGTTCAAAACCCCGATCGCCACGATCTCTCTGGCGGCCGACTCGATCACCAGTCCGATCATCTCCGGCAATGTCGATAAGGTGAAGCGCTTTGCCGACATCATCAAGCAGGAGAACAAGCGCATGAACTCGCAGGTGGAGAAGGTACTGCAGATGGCGCTGATCGACAAGCGCGATTTCCGCCTGAAACTCACGGAAGTCGACCTGCACGAGGTGATCGGCCGGGCCATCGAAAACATCAGCCTTCAGGTGGAAAAGAAAGGCGGCGTTGCCCATGCCGAACTGGAAGCCGAAAACCCGATGGTGCAGGGCGACGTCACGCACTTGTCGAACGTCGTCAACAACCTGCTCGACAACGCCAACAAATACTCGCCCGATCAGCCCGATATTACGGTGTGCACCCGCAACGTCGTCGACGGCGTGGAGATGGTGGTCAAGGACAAGGGGATCGGAATGAGCAAAGAAGCCAAGAAGCACATTTTCGACAAATTCTATCGCGTACATACCGGCAACCTGCATGACGTCAAAGGATTCGGTCTCGGACTGAGCTATGTCAAGGCCATGATGACCGCCCACCACGGGCACATCGACGTCAAAAGCGAACTCGGAAAGGGGAGTAGTTTCATCCTCTTTTTCCCCCATCGGGTCGACGCTCGTTCGGGGGAACGCTCCTGATCCGGAATGCGCAAATGTTAAAACTTTATCGGTGACGTATATACTACACCCCCGTCAAATGGGGTTATTGTAAGAGTTTGCGTTGCTAAGAAAACCTACTGTTATGTCAGCCAATACCAACAACAAGATCCTGCTCGTTGAAGACGACCAGAACTTCGGCGACGTCCTGCGGTCGTACCTGGAGATGCACGATTACGACGTTACGCTTGCCACCGATGGCGCCGCCGGACTGGAAAGTTATCATAAAGGGGAATTCGATCTGTGCATTTTCGACGTGATGATGCCGAAAAAAGACGGCTTTACCCTGGCCCGCGAGATCCGCGAAAAGGATCAGACCATGCCCATCATTTTCCTCACGGCCAAGACCATGAAAGACGATGTGCTGCAAGGCTTCAAGATCGGCGCCGACGACTATATTACCAAACCCTTCAATTCCGAGGAACTCCTGTACCGCATCCAGGCCATCCTGAAGCGCAGCCGCTCGAAAGCCGATCCGCGCGACGATGTCAAGGAATTCACTCTGGGCAAATTCCACTTCAACTTCCCCCTGCGCATCCTGACGTACGATCCGGAAGGGGCCGAGGAGCAAAAGGAGAAGCTTTCGCCCAAAGAGGCCCAGCTGCTGCGCATGTTTGCCGTGTACAAGAACGACGTGCTGCCGCGTTCCGAAGCGCTGACCAAGATCTGGGGGGAAGACAACTACTTTACTGCCCGCTCGATGGACGTGTTCGTGACCAAGTTGCGCAAGTATCTCAAGCCCGACGAGAATATCGAGATCGTCAACATCCACGGCAACGGCTTTCAGTTGCTCGTCAAAGAGGAAGAGGAAGCCAACAACGGCTAGCGAGTGGAACCCATAAACAAGAAGGGCGCCCCGGATCGATCCGGAGCGCCCTTCTTGTTTTGAGCGGCCGACGCGATGAAAGGCTACGCCTCTTCCGCCGTTTCCGGCGTCGTTTGCAGCGGATCGTCGCTATCGGGATTCTGGCTGGCATCTTCGTCGGCCTCGCCGTTCTGCTTGCTCTTGTCTTCGGGGATGGCGAACGGACGCGGGCCGATGAGGCGTTCGACGTCGGACTTCAGGATCACCTCCTTTTCCAGCAGGGCTTTGGCCAGGATCTCGAGTTCTTTGCGCTTTTCGCGCAGCAGCTTTTGGGCGCGGATGTACTGCGATTCGACCAGCTGCCGGACTTCCTCGTCGATCATGCTGGCCGTCTCGTCGGAGTAGGGCTTCAGGAACTGGTCGTTCTGCAGTCCGTAGAACGACACCTGCCCCACCTTTTCATTCATGCCGAAGATCGACACCATGCTGTAGCCCATTTTGGTGACCTGGTCGAGGTCGCTCTGGGCGCCGGTGGAGATCTTGCCGAAGATCAACTTCTCGGCCGCCCGCCCGCCGAAGGTCATGCACATGCGGTCGAGCAATTGCTCGGTGCGGGTGATGTATTCCTCTTTGGGCAGGTACTGGGCGTAGCCCAGGGTGCCGATGCCGCGCGGTACGATCGTGACCTTCACCAGCGGCGAAGCGTGTTCGAGGTACCAGCCGCAGACGGCATGTCCGGCCTCGTGGTAGGCGATGATCTCCTTCTCTTCGGGAGAGATGAGCTTGTTCTTCTTTTCCAGGCCGCCGATCACCCGGTCGAGCGCATGGTTGAAGTCGTCCATGTCGACCGCTTTCTTGTTGCGGCGGGCGGCGACGAGGGCCGCCTCGTTGCAGACGTTGGCGATGTCGGCGCCGGCGAAACCCGGGGTCATCTCTGCCAGGGTCAGCGGATTGACTTCCGAAGAGATCTTGATGTGTTTGAGGTGCACCTTGAAGATGGCGGTCCGTCCTTTGAGGTCGGGGCGATCGATGCCGATCTGGCGATCGAAACGTCCCGGGCGCAGCAGGGCGGTATCGAGTACGTCGGGCCGGTTAGTGGCGGCCATCAGGATAACGCCCTTGTCGGTGCTGAAGCCGTCCATTTCGACCAGCAACTGGTTGAGGGTGTTTTCCCGTTCGTCGTTGCCGCCCTGGAAGCTGTTGCGTCCGCGGGCGCGGCCGATGGCGTCGATCTCGTCGATGAACACGATACAGGGCGCCTTTTCCCGGGCTTGCCGGAACAGGTCGCGCACGCGCGAAGCCCCGACGCCCACGAACATCTCAACGAAGTCGGAGCCCGAGATCGAAAAGAAGGGCACCCCTGCCTCTCCGGCTACGGCCTTGGCGAGCAGGGTCTTGCCGGTGCCCGGAGGGCCGACGAGCAGCACCCCTTTGGGGATCTTTCCGCCCAGGGCGGTATATTTCTTCGGATTTTTCAGAAAGTCGACCACTTCCATGACCTCCTCCTTGGCCTCGTCGAGGCCGGCCACATCTTCGAAGGTTACGCTGACCTTGGTATTTTGGTCGAAAAGGGTGGCTTTGGACTTGCCGATGTTGAAGATCTGGGCCCCCGGACCGCCGCTGCCGCCGCTCACCCGCCGCATGATGAACACCCAGATGGCGACGATGATGATGATCGGCAAGACCCAGCTCAGGAGCGGGGCGAGCCAGTTCTGTTTTTCGACATAGTCGGGAAAGACCCGGTATTCCGCCGGCACCTCCTCGTTGAGGGTGCGCAGGTTTTCGGCGAAGACCTCGGGCGGTCCGATATTGAAGATGTAATGCGGCCGGTTCGGCGCAAAATTGCTGTGCGAAGCGTCGTCGTATTCCTCCTTGTCGAGGCTCGATTTCTTCAGGTAGACGTGGGCGTATTTGTCGTTGATGATCTCCAGTTTTTCCACGTCGCCGGCTTGCACCATGCGCTTGAAGTCGTTGAACTTGATGGGCGCATTGCTGGTGTTGGAGATCTGATAGAAGTTCAGTCCGATCAAAAACAGAAAGATGATCCCATAGATCCAGTAGGACGTGAACTTGGGGCCACCGCCATTCTGTTTTTTATCTTGCATATTGTTGTTTTCCATTCCTCATTTTTGATAACGACCAACAATTTCAATGAAGCTAACCATACAACGGATCATCCGCCGAATCGTTACGGGAATTCGACGAAGATCACAAACTTTCGTAGGAAGTGAAGTGCGCGTCGCTCCAAAGATCTTCCAGCTCGTAGAACGAACGGGTGTCCCGGTAAAAGACGTGTACCACCACGTCGAAGTAATCCAGGCATACCCACAGCGCGTTCTGTTGCCCCTCGTAGTGGAGCGGCATTTGTCCTCCTTCCTGTTTGACCCGCAAGTAGATATTGTCGGCGATGGACTTTACCTGCGTGTTGGAGTCCCCTTCACAGATGATGAAGAAATCAGTCGGGGCGTCATCCAGCTTGCGCAGATCCAGTTTGAGGATCTTTTTTCCTTTGATATCCTGAATGCTATCTATGATCAGTTCGTTGAGGGCTTCGGTGGAAAGTCTTTTTTGGATACTAGTTTTAGTACTCAAAATTGGATTATTTTATGAATTCGTTTATTAGGCGGTCTCCGGCCCCGGGTCCTGAACAGAAGGTCGTTCTACGACTTGCCGGATTTGGACGAATGGATAGGATCGATGCCGGACTTGGCGCTATATGCTAATTCAAGTTACTAAAAATAGGTAGATTGAGTAAAATAAACACCCTTTTTGTCGGAAAGGTTCTTTATCACTATCGGGAGCTGGATTCCACCAATTCCCGGGCTTTGGAACTCCTATCAAAAAGTAAACCAAGTGAGGGTACTGCCATTTCTGCAGCGTTCCAGCGGGCCGGTAGAGGACAGATTGGCAGTCGATGGGAAAGCGCTCCTGGAGAGAATCTGTGCCTCAGCGTCATCCTTTACCCCTCCTTTATCCTGGCCCGAAGGCAATTCGCGCTCAATCAGGCCGTAGCTTTAGCCGTGGCCGAAACGGTGGCGCTGTACGCTCCGGTTTCGGATGTGGCCATCAAATGGCCCAACGATATTTACGTCAAAGATAAGAAAGTGGGTGGGATTCTTCTGCAAAACAGCTTGTCGGGCGTCAACATTTTGCATTCTGTGGCGGGTATCGGACTGAATGTGAATCAGGTCGATTTCCCGGCCGGGCTTCCGAACCCGACTTCGCTGGCGCTCGAAACGGGGGGTTCCTACGAGTTGGAGGCGCTGCGCGATCGCCTGTTCGAAAATCTGGAAAAATGGTATCTTCGGCTCCGTTCCGGCGACGAGGCTGCTTTATCGGACCCGTACCTGCGGCGACTCTACCGTTACCGGATGGAAAGTTGTTTCGAACTACCCGACGGCAGCCGGTTTGCCGGCACGATCACCGGCCTGACCGATACCGGAAAGCTGGTGGTCGACCGGGAGGGAGAAGAGCTGTCGTTCGGATTCAAGGAAGTGGCCTTCTGCCGCTAAGACCAGCTATACTGCCGTCCGCCGCCTAAGGAAGGGAGATGAGAGGCAGCACGGACTAGAGCCGGCGTCGGCCGGCTAGATTTTTTACTAGCCTTCCGCCGCCGATCCTGTTGAGCGCCCGGTGAAAGGGTGGGCGTTAGGCGGAGGAAGGCAAAGGAAACGATATGAAAGTACACTTGCTGACCATCGGCGATGAACTGCTCATCGGCCAGGTGGTCGATACCAATTCGGCCTGGATGGGCCGCCAGCTGAACCTGGCGGGAATCCAGGTGGCGGGCATTGTGTCGGCGCCCGACGAACACGACGACATCGTCGACGCCATCGGGCACTGCCTGCAGCGCTCCCAGGTGGTGATCATGACCGGAGGCCTGGGGCCGACCAAAGACGACGTCACGAAAAAGGCCATTGCCGAATATTACGGCGTGGGCTTCGTCTTTTCCCAGGAAACTTACGAGCGCCTGGTCCGCATCTTTCAGCGCCTCGGCAGACCGGTGACCGAAGCGCTGCGCCAGCAGTGTTTCATGCCGCAAAATGCCGAACTCCTGCTCAATCACATGGGCACGGCCCCCGGCATGTGGATGGAAGAGAACGGCCGGGTGTTGATCTCCTTGCCCGGCGTGCCCTACGAGATGAAGCACCTGATGGAAACGGCGGTCATCCCGCGACTGCTGGAGCGCTTTCCCGTGGCCCCCCGGAAGCATCGCACGGTGCTGACCGCCGGAGAAGGCGAGTCGACGATCGCCGATCGCCTCGAGAAGTTCGAAGATGAACTGCCGGCCGACCTGCGTCTGGCCTATCTGCCAAGCCTGGGCCAGGTCAGGCTGCGGCTGACCGCCACCGGGCATTCCGAACCGGTGCTCGACCGCCTGCTGGAAACGCAGGTGGCCAGATTACAGGCCCTGCTGCCCGATCTGATCTACGGCTACGAAGCCGAATCGCTCGAAGAAGCCGTCGGCCGCATCCTGCGCGAACGCGGGCTCCGGCTGGCCACCGCCGAAAGCTGTACCGGCGGCTATCTGGCGCATCGGATCACCTCAGTGCCCGGTTCGTCCGACTATTTTCTCGGAAGCGTCGTGGCCTATGCCAACGAGATCAAGATCGCCCAACTGGGCGTAGCCGAAGCGACCCTGCAGAGCCACGGGGCCGTCAGCGAACAAACCGTGCGCGAAATGGCTGAGGGCGTCCGCCAACGCTTCGGGGCCGACATCGCCGTGGCGACCTCGGGCGTCGCGGGCCCGGGCGGCGGCAGCCCGGAAAAACCCGTCGGCACCATTTGGCTGGCCGTCGCCGACCGCGAACGCACCTTCGCCTACCGCTTGCAGGCCGGCAAAGACCGCGAGAAGAACATCCAATGGTCGACCGTCTACGCCTTGAACTTCCTCCGCCGCTTTGCGTTGGGAGAGATATGAAGAGCGCCGGCAGTTCTGCTTTGTAATGGCTCGTAAATCAGTTACCTTTGTGGTTTCTACTGGATACTGGTCCAGTATCCAGTATCCAGAACCAACCAAATAAAGACCTATGGCACAAGTTGAATTGATCATGCCGAAGATGGGCGAGAGCATCATGGAAGCCACCATCCTGAAATGGGTGAAACAGGTAGGCGATACCGTGGAAGCCGACGAAACCATTCTCGAGATCGCCACCGATAAGGTGGACTCGGAGGTGCCCTCTCCGGTGAGCGGGACGATTGCCAAGATCCTCTTTGCGGAAAACGACACCGTCGAGATCGGCAAGACCATCGCCATTATCGCCACGGAAGGCGAGGAAGTGAAGCCCAAGTCTTCGCCTTCGGTCGAATCCTCCTCCAACGGAAACGGACAGACCGCTAACGGCCGGCAGCAAGAGGAACCCGCCGTGGTCGAAGCAGGCGAGCCGGTGGGCGTCGGCGAAGCGGCCGAACTACCGCGCTCTTCGGAAGGCGGACGTTTCTACTCGCCTTTGGTGCGAAACATTGCCCAGAAGGAGAACATCGGCCTGCATGAACTGGAGGCCATCGAGGGCTCCGGACTGCATGGGCGCGTCACCAAGAAAGACATTCTCGCCTATGTGGAGCATCGCGCCGTTGAAAAACCGGCCGCTCCGGCCGAGCGCGTCGCCGCTCCGCAGCAGAAGACCAGCCCGGCCGTACAACCGGCCGTCAGCCTGAGCGGCAATACCGAGATCGTCGAGATGGACCGCATGCGCAAGCTCATCGCCGACCACATGGTGATGTCGAAGCGCACCTCGCCCCACGTCACCTCCTTCGTGGAGGTCGATGTGACCAACATCGTCAACTGGCGGGAAAAGGTGAAGGGCGATTTCCAGAAGCGGCACGGCGAGAAGATCACCTTTACGCCGATCTTCATCGAGGCGGTGGTTAAGGCTATCCAGGATTTTCCCATGATCAACATAACGGTCGACGGTGACCGCATTATCGTCAAGAAAGATATCAACGTCGGGATGGCCACTGCGCTTCCCAGTGGTAACCTGATCGTGCCGGTGATCAAGGCGGCCAACCACCTCAACCTGCTGGGGTTGACCAAGCAGGTCAACGACCTGGCAAACCGGGCCCGGCAAAACAAGCTGAAACCGGAAGATATCCAGGACGGCACCTTCACCCTTACGAATGTCGGAACTTTCGGCAACGTGATGGGTACGCCCATCATCAATCAGCCCCAGGTGGCCATCATGGCCACCGGCGCCATCCGAAAGAAACCCGCCGTGGTGGAAACGGAATACGGCGATCTGATCGCCGTGCGGCAATTGATGTTCCTGTCGATGTCGTACGACCACCGGGTGGTCGACGGTTTCCTGGGCGGGTCGTTCCTGCGCCGCGTCGGAGATTATCTGGAAGCCTTCGATCCGAATCGTTCCTGGTAGGACCGGCCGGCCTTAATCTAAGTGAATGCGGATGGACCTCAAAACTGCCTGCTTGTTGTTGGGATGCCTTTGGGGCTTCGGTGCGTTGTATGCGCAACCCGAGCCGCTTCTCTTAAAAAGTTCGGCCGACGAACTGTTCCGCGCCGGCAACTATGCCGGCGCGCTGAGTGAATACCAGGTGTACTACGCCGATGCAACGGGCGACCTCGACGCACGCTACAAGATCGGCGTCTGCCACTACGAACTCAACGATCTGGAAGAAGCGGGCCGCTGGCTCGGCGCTCTGGTGGCGAAAGGCGAACCCTCGGAAGCGCGGGTGTACTACTATCTGGGGCGCATTGCCCACGACCGGCTCGATTTCGCGAAAGCGGCCGCTCTTTACAAAACCTATCTACGGCAGACCCCGCGCAGCCAGGAAGACCGCCAGATGGTCAAGGATGCGATCTTGCGTTGCGGATTCGGCATGCAGATGGCCGGCCGGCGCAGCGGCCTGATCGTCGAAAATCTCGGCACAGCCGTCAACTCGCGGGCCCAGGATTTCCGGCCCATCCCGAGTCCGAACTACGAAGACCGCCTCTACTTTTCCTCTAACCGCCCCGAAGCTCTGGGCGGCCGGCAGAACGATCAGGGGCAGGATGATCCGCGCCTGGGCCGCTACCGCAGCGATATGTACGCCATCAGTTTCGCCGGCGGGCGCTGGGGAGGCCTGGAGCCGATGAGCTATCTGCTCAATACGCCCCGCGAAGAGGTCATTCTCGATTTCAGCGAGAATGGCCGCCAGCTCTACTACTTTCGGGGATATACGCGATACGGCGGACAAGTGCTGGTCGATTCCTTCCGGCCCGATGTGAAGGAACGCACCTTGTTCTCGAAGCCGTTCCAGAGCTCCTTCCAGCCGGAAAACGGAGATACCGATCCCTTTTTCTTCCGCGACACCATCCTGTTGTTCGCCAGTCGGCGCGAGGGGGGCTTCGGCGGGCTCGATCTATACATCACCATTTTCCGGCAGGGACGGTGGACCGAACCGGCCAATCTCGGACCTGCCATCAACTCGGCCTACGACGACCGGGCGCCCTTCCTGGCCCGCGACGGCCGCACGCTCTATTTCAGCTCGAATGCCCCCGACCGGAGCCTGGGCGGACTTGACATCCTGCGGGCCGTTTATGCCGATACCCGGGAAGTGTGGTCGAAGCCCGAAAACCTGGGGATCCCCGTCAACTCGGCCGCCGACGATCTGCACTTCCGGCTGACCCGAAGCGGCAGCAAGGCCTTTTTCTCTTCCGACCGGAAAGACGGTCAGGGCGGACTCGACCTTTACGGGATCTACTTTCGCGAGGTCCGCGAAGAGCAAAGTACGCTCTCCGTGCCGATCGTCTTTCAGGAGGTTCCCTCCTACAAACGGCAAAAACAACGCAGCGGGGGCGTAGCGCTCGGGCAGTACGATCCGGGCCAGCATTTTCCGGAAAGCATGATCTCCAGTTATGCGCTCGACCCCCTCTATTACGATCCGCAGGGCGAGGTGGTGCTGCCCCGCAACCTGCCCAGCCTGCAGTTGATGGTGCGTCTGATGCAGGAATACCCCGACCTGAAGTTGGTGCTGACCTGCCATTCCGACGGCTCCGATCCGGCGCAGTACGATCTGTTCTTCGGCATGCGGCGAGCCGAGGCCGTCGCGGTCTATCTGCAGGATCACGGCATCCCGACCGACCGGGTGCGGCTGCGGGCGGTGGGAAGCGCCTATCCGGTGGCTTCCCCCCCGAACGGAAGGTCTTATCCGGCCCTCGATCAGCTCAACCGGCGCATCGACCTGCAGTTCCTGAACCTCGAAGGCCTGCCCTTGCGCATTCGCATTAAGGCCCCGGAAACGGGCGGACTGCAATTGAGCGAAGCCTATTCCTTTTATCGCAATATGGTGACGGGGCTCTCCTATAAGGTGGAAGTGGCGATCAGCCCGCAAATGTACCAGGGCGAGCCCTTGACGCGCTACCCGCACCCCATGATCGAAAAGCAACCCGAGGAAGGCGTTTACCGCTACACGGTAGGGTTGTACCAAACCTATCTTTCGGCCAGCCAACTCAAAGCCGACCTGCAACAGAACGGCGTCGCGGAGGCTGTCGTCGTGCCCTATATTCAGGGCATGCGCCTGTCGACTGCAGAAGCCCGGGCCTACAGTGAGGCTTTTCCCGATTTGAAACAGTATCTTGCGGAATGAACAGACGCGGAGATTCCGACCAGGGCTCGGCAGAAAACTACGAAGTATGAAAAACCACGTACAATTTTTTCGCGAGGGCTTGCGCAACCTCAAAACGGTGGGCACCCTGACGCGAAGCTCCCGGTTCCTATGTCGGAAAATGGTCGGTCAGCTCGATTTTTCCGTGGTCGACACCATTGTGGAGCTGGGCGCCGGCGACGGGGTTATCACTCACTATATCCTGGAGCAGATGCGACCGAATGCCCGCCTCTTTGCCTTCGAAGTACTGCC
>JAGQXA010000988.1 GCA_020436865.1 Saprospiraceae bacterium
CTGAGTTCCCTGTACCGGAACACCGACCCCGACTCCTCCCTGATCTTCCTGATCAAAGCGGCCATTGCCGACGAACGGGCTTCGGTAAAGGAGAGTACGGCCCTGACCAATCTGGCCAATCATTTCTTTCAGGAGAAAGAGTTCGAACGGGCCAGCCGCTATATCAACCTGGCCCTGGCCGACGCCAATTTCTTCGGCGCGCAGCACCGGAAAATGCAGATCCTCCATTCTCTGCCCCTGATCGAGAATCAACGCTTGGAGTTGGAAAGATCAAAGTACCGGCAGTTCGTCTTCTTTTCGGCAACGTTGGCTGTGCTGTTGCTCTTTTCCTTGTTGCTCATCATCCGGACGCAGCGGCAAAAGCGGCAGATCGACCTGCAAAACCGCCAAATAAATGCACAGAACCAAAAACTGATCGAACGGGAAACGGCCATCCGGCGGGCCTATCAAAAGCTGGAAGATTATGCCCAGGAACTGAGCGAGTCCAACCAGCTGAAGGAAAAATATATCGGCCACTTCTTCGAATCGAACACCAACCTGATCAATAAGGTCCACGCGCTTTTTAGCGGCGCCCTGAAACAGGTCCGCGAGGGAAAGTTCAAAGAAGCCATCTACTCCCTGCAGCAATTTAACGACGATTACGAGAAGAAGAGATTGTTGCAGGATTTCGATGCGACTTTCCTGACGGTCTTTCCCAGCTTCATCGAACAGATCAACCGCTTTTTTCCGGAAACCGAGCGGTTCGAAATGCCTCCTCCAAACACCCTGAGTACCGAACTGCGCATTTTCGCCCTCATCCGCCTGGGCATTTCCAATAACCACACCATCGCCCGGATACACAACTTCTCGGTCAATACGATCTACGCGTACAAGACCAGGATCCGCAACAAGTCCTCCCTGTCGAACGATGAATTCGACCAGGCCATTCTCGGGATCCGGACGATCTGGGATGACCCGGCCGCAGAAACCGGTAGCCCCGGAACCTGAACGGATGAATGGGCCTTTTCCGCCTATATTGACAAAATCATAAAATTCTGAATTTCAATTGTTTGAATGCAAGCTACTCCTCTTTTTTCTATACTTTCCAAAATTCATCCGCTCGAACGCCCCGCTCCCCGTAACTTTACAGATACAGCTAATGCAGGATCGAAGAAGCCGGCCTGCGTCGCATTTTTCAAACTTCGAAATAATTGCAAACTATGTACCGATATCGAGTATTTTCTATGTTCTGGGGAGCCTTTTTGGCTCTCGCCTCTATTTCCTGTGACAAGGAAGATCCGCCCGTCATCCTGGATCCCGATCCGGAGCCGACCGGCTATGTGCAATACGGCGAACCGTTCACGGAAGTGCCCGCCACCTCCGATATCGTCATGTACGAGGTCAATCTGCGAGCCTTCAGTGCCTCCGGCGATCTGGCGGGCGTGCGGAACGGACTCGACCATTTGCAGGACCTGGGCGTCAACCTCATTTGGCTAATGCCCATTCACCCCATCGGCGCCGTAAATTCGGTGAATTCTCCGTATTCGGTCCAAAATTATCTGGAGGTAAGCGCCGAATACGGCACGCTCGACGACCTGCGCCTGCTGACCGACGAGGCCCATGCCCGCGGAATGGCCGTGATGATGGATTGGGTGGCCAACCACACCGC
>JAGQXA010000251.1 GCA_020436865.1 Saprospiraceae bacterium
GACAGCATCGGGTCGGTCACGACGAACGACCTGATCGAAAGGCGGAAGTACTTCGTATCTAGCGACAATGCCATTCATTTGGAATACTACCTGGAAGGCATCGGCACCAACCTCGGTTTTGTGGAATCGTCGGAACCGATCGGGCCGCCCTTTCTGAACCTGATGTGCGTCGTGGAGGGCGACCTGGAGATCTACGGTGACCGCTGCGACGAGGTCGTCACCTCTCTCACGGAGCTTCCCGGGGTCGGGGGTTCGGTTCGCTTCTACCCCAATCCGACCTGGGGCCCATTGACGATCGACTCGAAACGTCCCTACTCGAACCTGCTGATCTTCAACCTCTCCGGCCGGCTGGTCTTTGAGGCGGGACTTCGGAAAGAAGAGTACCGGATCGACCGGTTGGCGCCAGGGATCTACTTTGCCTGCCTGCTCGACCAACAAGGTAAAAACCTGCGTTGGGCGCGGATCGCAAAAGTGCCCTAGCTTTACAAAATGATCACCGGGCAATTGATCGAACTCCACCCAACCAATGCGGGCGGCCGAGCCTGTCTGAAGCTGTAGGCCATTGCCGCCTATCAAAGAGCCGGCTTCCGCATCACCGATCGCTATTCTTCCGACCAGCCGGATTATGACGACGCCGTAACCCTTTGCCGCAAGAAGGCCCGCAAAAACTGACGGTAACCACTGCCATGCTCCTCAGATCCCCGAACCACCAGCCGGAGGGGGTGCGTGCTTGCAAATGCCGGCCAGGCTCCTTATCTTAACCAAACCCAAACACCGCAAACCCAAAGCCTGGTATGAACAGCTATACCCGCCGGCGATTACTGGCTTCCGCCAAACTCGGCCTTACGGCCATTCCCTTCATGGTGGCCATTCAGTTGGCACAAGGACACGCGCTGGTGCCGGGCACCTTCCTGTATGGGTTCGGAGCGGGGTTTATCGTGGGCATTGCCGAGCTTTTCGTACTCAAGAACTGGCTAAAAAGCCTCCCTTTCTTCCTCCATTTGCTGATCAAGTCGGGGGCCATTCTTCTGACGCTTTACCTGACCTTCGTGGTCCTGAACCTACTGGACGTAGTGATCGACGGCATTTCCTGGGAAGCCTATTTGCGAGCCATACTCGATCCCAAAACACTGACGGGTTTACTCGAATATTTCGCACTGATCCTGTTCCTGCTCTTTTTTGTCAAACTGGACCGGCTACTGGGCCCCGGGGTGCTACTCGGGTACATCACCGGGAGGTATCATCGGCCTCGGCGCGAGAACCGCATCTTCATGTTCCTGGATCTGAAGGGATCGACGAACCTGGCGGATCAAATGACCGCCGATCGCTACTTCAGCTTTCTGCATCGCTATTTCGCCGAAATGTCGGAACCCATCCTGGCGACGAATGCCGAGATCTACCAGTACGTCGGCGATGAAGTGGTCTTGACCTGGCGTATGGCCGGCGGACTCGAAGAGGCGAATTGCCTGCGGGTCTTTTTCCTGATCGAAGATCGCATCCAGGC
>JAGQXA010000252.1 GCA_020436865.1 Saprospiraceae bacterium
GGAGAGTGGCTCGAGGCTGGATTTTCGGCGGTGAACCTTTTGGAGACCCCTCTGGGCTTTGGCGGGTTCGACTATCAGCTGGCGCGCAGTTACTACTTCAATCTGGGCGGCAAGCTCGCGCTGGGTCGCCGCTTCCAGTTGCTGCCAGGCGTGTTGGTCAAGTCCGATCTCGAGCAGCTACAGATCGATCTGTCGGCGGTTGTCCAGTATAATGACAATATTTTCGGAGGCGCCTCGTTTAGAGGTTACAATGCTGAAAGCCTCGACGGCGTGGTGATCCTGGCCGGCATTAAGCTCAACGAGAAGATCACCCTGGCGTATTCTTACGATCTTACCCTTTCTACCCTTCGCGAGGTCAGCGACGGATCGCACGAGATCCTGATCAATTACAACCTTGGCAAACCCGTCGGCAAAGGAAAAATGCCGCCGGTGATCTACAATCCGCGTTTTCGTTAACGGGAAATGCGGGTGAGCTCTGATTTCTTTAGTACCTTGCAGCCGGATCGAAGTGTTCAATCGAGCCGGCCGACCTTTCGATCCTTCATACGGCGATCCCTTAGAGGGCAGTTTTCGACGCCGAGAATGTTAAAAATGTCGGGCTACCGAACAAGCGTACTGAAGGATCAGTTAATCTTTTTATTGGGCAAACCCCCTTCTCACCATCGCCCCGACCCGACTAAAGCGCTTTGAACAGCCGGACCGACCCTAACAATATACGGCTAAAGCATACTAAGCGACAATGTTATAGCGTTGACTTTACGCCTCAAGTGTTAACTTTACAGCCGGCTGAACAAAAATCAAAAATTAATTTTTGGTATTACTTTCAAACCAGCTATATTTACGTTCGCTTTTCAAAATCTGAAGGAAAACTCGGGTGTTAAAATGAAGAAATTACTAAGAACCTCCTTGGCGTTGTTAATTCTAACAACCTTAGCCACCTCTTGCGGTACCCGTCAGAACGGCCAACTGATCGGCGTCCTCGAACGCCCAAACTGGAAAGGGATCAACCCCTACGGTATGGTCTACGTTCAGTCTGGTACCCTCCACATCGGGAACAGCGATCAAGACATCACGAACACCTTCGTCCAAAGACCGAAATCCATCTCGATCCAGGGTTTTTTCATGGATGACACGGAGATCACCAACAACGAGTACCGCCAGTTCGTATACTGGGTCCGCGACTCCTTGGCGCACGACCTCCTCGATCACACCATGGAAGACGAACTCACCGGCGATACCTATATCGACTGGGAATACGAGATCGACTGGGAAGACGAATTGCTCCGGGAAGAACTCTTCTACCAGGGCAAGGATCGCTTCGCCGGCAAGCAGGAACTGGACGTCGACAAGATGATGTTCGAATACGAGTGGTACGACTGGAAAGCCGCCGCTCACGACCGGGGCCGCTCCCCCCGCACTTCCTTCATTAAGCGCAAGACCATCAATATCTATCCCGATACGCTGGTATGGATCCGCGATTTCGCCTACTCCTACAACGAGCCGATGACGCGGAACTACTTCTGGCACCCGGCCTTCGACGACTATCCCGTCGTAGGTGTGAACTGGCACATGGCCAACGCCTTCTGCTACTGGCGGACGAAGCTCTGGAATGCCTATGAGGCCGGTCGCGATGGCGTGAATTCGGAAGACTTCCGCCTGCCCTTCGAACACGAATGGGAATACGCCTCCCGTGGCGGCCACGATCTGGCTCCGTTCCCCTGGGGTGGCTACTACATCCGGAACTCGAAAGGCTGTCTGCTGGCCAACTTCAAGCCCGGTCGCGGTAACTATCCGGAAGACGGCGGCCTGTACACGGTGAAAGCCGATGCCTACTTCCCCAACGACTACGGCCTGTACAACATGTCGGGCAACGTAGCCGAATGGACGGCCACCGCCTACTACGAAAATGCATACTCCTTTATCCACGACCTCAACCCCGATATCCGCTACGACGCCAAGGCCGACGATCCGGAGGCCTACAAGCGCAAAGTGATCCGCGGCGGGTCCTGGAAAGATATCATGTTCTTCCTTCAGACGGGTACCCGCCACTGGGAATTCGAAGATACGACCAAGTCGTACGTCGGCTTCCGGTGCGCACTGACCTTCCTGGGGCGTTCCATCAACGACTTCTAGGTGACAACCCAATGAAACAGAGATGGATATCGGAGCGATCCGATATCCATCTCGCCTTTTAGGCCCCGGCCTTCCCCCATCTTAGCCGTTTCCAAAAAAAATTAAGTTTGCCGTTCCAGAAAGTGTGACTTTTTCCTCACCCGGCATTATTAGGGTGGGTTTAACGGCAATAACCCTTGTTTCGAACTTGATTAACTAACCTTATTAAATTGAACTACAGATGAGTTTCGTTAAGTCAAAAGGTTTTAAGTATCTGAAGAACCTGATCATCGGTGTAGGTGCAGCTGTCGTATTGTTGGGCGCCCTTTTTAAGCTCGAAAGCTGGCCGGGTGCAAGTACTATGCTGATCATCGGTCTGGGTACCGAGGCTTTCATCTTCCTGTTCCTGGGCCTGATCGGTCCGGAAAAAGACTACTACTGGGAAAAACTCTACCCGGGCCTGGACGACTACCACTCCCGGATCGCTCCGCTGACCCAAGGCGACCTTGGTAGCGCTGCCGATGCACCCCCTGCACTGAACGGCGAAGTCGTCGAACAGCAATTGGGCGGTATGCTCACCGAATTACAGAATATGTCGAAGAACCTCTCGGCCCTGAAGGCCCTGCAAGAGGTCGATTTCTCCGGCACCAGCGAACAGATCAAGTCCATGAACAACTTCTATACGAAGCTGAACGAAGCCATGGCCGATCTGGGTGATTCGCTGGAAGACACCAAGCAATACAAGGATCAGCTGTCGGCCCTCAACCGCAACCTCGGCTCGCTGAACTCGGTTTACGGCAACGTACTGTCTGCCATGGCCAGCATCGGCAAAGACTAAGCCGCTGCACGCAGAATTCCATTTGTAAAACCTTAAACGCAGATTCTTATGTCTATACCTAAGGAACCGCGGCAGCTAATGATCAACCTGATGTACCTGGTACTGACGGCTCTGCTGGCTCTGAACGTGTCCGCCGAGGTGATGAACGCCTTCTTCTCGCTCGAGAAGGGTATCAAGGATAGTAGCGCTATCGTCGATACCAACAACGCCACTGTGCTGGGCGGTATTCAGAAGCAGGCGGAAACGTACAAGACCGAGAAGAACGACTCCGTGTTGGTAGCTGCCAAAGAAGTAGATCAAATTACCAAAGACTTCGTCGACTACGTCGAGAATATCCATAAGCAATTGTTCGAAGCCGCCGGTGGTCCGAGTGAAAAAGACCCGGCCATTCCCAAGCGGATGAAGGACAAAGACATCACCACCCGTCTGCTCGTGATGGGGCAGAACGACGATCCGACCGATCTCGATGCCCTCGGCCCGCAACTGGAACAGGAGATCATCTCCGTTCGCGAAAAATTGCTGGCCCTGGCCGATAACGACGCGGTCGTGTCCGAATCGCTGCCGCTCGGCATCGAAGACTGGCAGTCGAAAGCCGGCAAAGGCAAGAAGAGCTGGGCCGACTACAAATTCCGGCAAATGCCCGTTGCCGCCGTCTTCCCCATGCTGCGGAAGATGCAGAGCGACGCCAAGGCTTCGGCTTCTTCCGTGCTGAATTACCTCTTCAAGAAAGTGAAGGGCGAAGAGATCATCTTCGACGTCTTCCAGCCGGTTATCTCGGCCAGCAAGGGGTATGTGATCCGCGGCGATGAGTACCAGGCCGATGTCTTCCTGAGCGCCTATAGCTCGACGGCCGGCGAAAGCACCAAGATCTTTGTCGACGGACGCGAGCTGGATATCGAAGAAGGAAAAGCCATTTACACCGCGAAGCCTTCCAGCATCGGTACCAAGAAGTTCAAGGTGCGCATCGACGTGACCAACCCGCTGACCGGTCAAACCGAGTCGTACGACAAGGAGTTCGAATACGAAGTGGGCGAACGCTCCGTGACCGTATCGGCCGACAAGATGAACGTGTTCTACATCGGCGTGGATAACCCGGTTTCGGTTTCGGCCGCCGGTATCTCCTCTAACGAACTGTCGGTGAGCATCTCCGGCGGCGGTGGATCCATCCGCAAGGTGGGCAGCGCCAACTACGTAGTGGAAGTGAAGCAACCGACCGACGACTGCCGCATTAACGTACGCGGCGGCGGCCTGTCCGACAGCAAGGTGTTCCGCGTCAAGCGGATCCCCGACCCGGTAGCCCGCCTTGGCAACAAGGAAGACGGCTCGATGGGTAACGGCGAATTCAAGGCCCAGCAGGGCGTGATCGCCTGGCTCGATAACTTCGACTTCGAAGCCAAGTGTGCCATCCAGGGATTCAAGCTGGTACGCGTGCCGAAGCGGCAGGATCCGATCGAAGTGCTCAACAGCGGCGGTACCTACAGCTCCGACGCCAAGCGCATCGTCGACCAGGCTCGCCCCGGCGATACCTACTACTTCTTCGACGTGAAAGCCCGCTGCCCCGGCGACGTGGCTGGACGGAAAATTAATTCAATGGTTTTCACCATTAAATAACAGGCGAAATTTGGTTGCAGGATAATAGTTTGATATTTTTAGCGTTCTATTTCCTGCAACCAGTTTCCTGTACTTTGCAAAACTCAAAAAAATCATGAAGATTGCTCTGAAAACGTTAGGTTTCGGTTGGCTGTTGACTTTGCTGGTCTGCAGCCCTTCGCTCGTTCAAGCGCAAGTGCCGGAGAATACCATGACCGAATCCAGCGATCCCAATGCCGAAAAGCCGTTGGATGATATCGTGGAGAAGCGCATGACCCTCGAGCACCCCATTCTGGCCTACGATCACGTGCGCGAAGCGGATATTTTCTGGGAAAAGCGGATCTGGCGCGTCATCGACGTGCGCGAAAAGATGAACAAGCCGTTCGCCTATCCGGAGCGCCCCTTCTTCTCCATCCTCATGGATGCCGCGATCAACGGCGAGATCACGGTCTATAGCACGGAAGACGATAAATTTACGCAACCGCTCACGCCCGATGAAGTAGCCTCCAAAGGGGCTTCCATCGACACCGTGATCACCTTCGACCCGGAAACGTACGAAGAACAGATCCAGGTCGTGCGCAACGAACTCAACCCGGAAGACGTGAAGCGTTTCCGCCTCAAGGAGATCTGGTTCTTCGACGAGGAAACCTCCACCTTGCAGGTGCGCGTCCTCGGGATCGCCCCGCTGATCGACGTTACCGACGACAATGGTAACTTCCTGTACGAACAACCGATGTTCTGGGTGTACTACCCGCAGGCTCGCAAAGTGCTGGCGCGCGAACGCGTGTTCAACCCCGGCAACGACGCCAGCCCGAACACCTGGGAAGACCTCATGGAAATGCGGTTCTTCTCCAGCTACATCTACAAGGAATCCAACGTCTACGACCGCCGTCTTCAGCAGTACCTCTCGGGGGTTGACCTCCTCCTCGAGGCCGATAAGATCAAGAACGAGATCTTCAACTTCGAACACGACCTCTGGTCGTATTGATCTTGTAAGCAGCTGAACATCAGCTAAAAAGCCGGAACCGCATCGCGGTTCCGGCTTTTTTATTTCCACCGGCCAGGGGACCCAAAACGAGCATTTCGATTTTCCCACATCCCACATCCCACATCCCATTCGGAGCTACTGCATGAATTCCCAAGCCGTCTGGTAGGCTCCTTCCCGCTCCACATACTCCAGAAAGGCGCCGTAAAACTCATGCCCTCCGATCGTGGCGCTGTCGCCCACCACTACGAGAAGTTTGCGCGCCCGCGTCATCGCCACGTTCATCCGGCGATAGTCGCTCAGGAAGCCGATCTGACCTTGCCGGTTCGAGCGAACCAGCGAAATGTAAACCACGTCCTTTTCCTGCCCCTGGAAACCGTCGATGGTGTTGACCGCCAGCGGCAGCTCCTGTAGCCGCGCATCTTCGCGGACGACCGTTTCCATGTGTACGACCTGCTCGCGGTAGGGCGAGATCAAAGCGTAGGAAGGAGAGGGGTGCTCCCGGAGCGATTCGGTCAGTTGATACAAATGCTCGCAAAGGATGTGAAACTCTTCCGGATTGTACCGGCTTCGGTATTCTTCGTTCAACTGCTCGTCGAAGCCGCAACCGGCCGTGTCGA
>JAGQXA010000253.1 GCA_020436865.1 Saprospiraceae bacterium
CGCTGGAGGCCGGCGAACTCGATATTTGGGCGATTGGGCTGCGCAACCAGTTCCGCTGGTTTCCGGACTACTACCACGGGGGCTGCCTGACCCTGTGGAACTGGCAGGTCTATGCCCGGGTCAAGCTGTTCTAGCAAGCCGGGACTCAAGTGCTTGGATCTCAAGGCGAACCTCACGATAACAAGAAAAAGCAAACAACATGAAAAAGCAGTTGGATATTGGAGGAAATTGGGTTTGGGGCGCCATATTGGTTCTGCTTAGTGGCCTCCCGGCCTGCAATTGTGAAGATCAGCCCTTCATAGCCCCCGACAAGGCGCCCGATCCTTTTCAGGTGACCGATCTCTACTGGGGTGATCTGGGAGTTTATATCCAGTTCAACCGCACCGTCGATTCGACCTCGGTGATCCCGGGCGAGACTTTGATAGTCGAAGGGGAGGATCAACATTTTAGCGGCTATTTCGAACTGCCTGAACCCGACCTGATCTTGCTGTATCGCTGCGATATCTACTGCCTGGAAAATTGTGGGATCACGGTACGATTGGTCAGCGAAAGCCTCGATCGCGCCGTGCGCAGCGTTTCCGGCAAGTTGCTCGACGGCGATGCCGACGGGCTACAATTCGGCGACTTCGTGCGGGAGATGGTACCGGTGAGTGGTTGTTCAGATGTACAACCACCGGGCCTGGTCGAGCCGCCCTATCTCGATACGATCGGTATCAACGACCTTACCCTGAATAACGATCTGACGCTCACCCTGGCCTTTCAGTTCGACTTCGAACCGGTGCGCCTGTCATCGGTCGTGCAGGGAGAAACGTTCTTCATTGAAGACCTCAACGACAACCAGGCGCCGGTCGGGGGTACACTCGAATGGCTGAACGACGGTTATTTGCTCTATTTCACGAGCGATCTTCCTTATACGGACTATTGTTCCGATCTCGATCCCGGATGCCGGGTGTTGTGGCGTATCCGGTTGATCAGCGATCCCTTGGTAGGGGTTGCCATCCGGGGTCAGAATGCCGTTCCTTTAGATGGGGACGACGACTTTATTCCGGGCGGCACCTATGTGGGCTACCTTCTTCTGAATCTCTGATCGGTCTAACGACCCAGAAAGGTGGGTAAAGAGGTCCGATCGTTCCGCCACCAGTAAAGTCCTTGCCGTTCTACCAGACCGAGCGCCTGGCCTTCGGCGGGCAACAGCCACACCCGGGAAAAGGGTAGGGCGCGTTCGCCCGGCCTCGATGTCTGGAAAGTGCGCAGCAAATGACCATCGGCTTGCCGGACCTCTAGCGTGTAGTCTGCCGAGGACAGTACGACAAAGCGGTCTTCCGGATCGACCGCGAGGTCGTAGACCGGACCATTGATCTTCAGACTCCGTTGCAGTTTGCCCGTCAGGCTCCAGGTCCGTAGCTGACCGGAGCGGGTCCCCGCTTGAGTTCCGGTCAGAATGCTGCGTCCGTCGGCCGAAAAGGTGGCGCAAAGAACGTCGGTTTCCGGATGTTCGAACACGCGTTCGCGGCGGCCCTCCGGTAGCTTCCAAAGAATGGCCAGGCTGTCGAGCCCGCTACTCACGGCAAAGTTGCCGCTGCTGTCGATCTCGAGTCCCTTTACTTCCCGCCGATGTCCTTCCAGTTTCATTTGTTCTTTCGTGGCGGGGTTCCACAGCCCCACGGTTCCATCATCGGAAGCGCTCAGGATCAGCCGGCCGTCGGGTGTGGCGGCCAGGCGATTGATCCGTCCTTCGTGCAGGGACGCTTCGGCCCTTTTTCCGGCCGGACGGGAGGAGAGGTCCCAGGCGCGCACCACCCCCGCCTGATCTCCCGAGATGAGGAGGCCGTCGGCCGACAGGGCCAGGGCGGTGATCGCTTCCCCCTGGGCTTCGGCGACGAGCACGGGGCCTTCCGGCCGATATTCGTAAATAGCGCCCAGGTCGGTGCCGATCCAGATCTGCGATCCCACCGCAATAGCCGTCGGGATCAGGTCGCGGGCTTCCCATCGCTGCCAGGGCAGGTCGTAGGGAAGGGCCCAGCGCCGGATACTACCGTCTTCCGAGGCCGTCAGCAGAAATTTCAGGTCGCGCGTAAAGGAGGCGCTGTGAATGGCGCCGGTATGGCCGCGTACTTCCCGGAGCAGCCGGCCGTCGGCAGCGGAAAAGATCCGGCCTTGCCCGTCGGCATATCCCAGGAAGATCAATCGGCCGTCGGGCGCCAGTGCCGCGCTGCGGATCGGAGCGGGATGACCGCCGAGCTCGAACAGCAACTGCAGGCGACCGTCCGACCACGTCCAGCAGGCCGCTTCCCCGGCAGTGGCGGTGAGGAGGTACCTGCCCTCGGTCGACCACTGCGTCTCCGTGACGGCCGAGCGGGCCCAATTGAGATAGGCCGTCTGCCCCTCGGAGGAGGCGACGAGGATGCGCCCGTCTTGCAAGCCCGCAAACAACTGCCGGTCGCTGGCGCCGTAGGTCAGGGCAGTGACGGCCGCTCCTGCAGGGACCTTGCGAAGAAAGCGTCCGTCGGGCGTCCAGACCTGCAAGGCGTTCAGCGGATCGCCGTGGCCGGTGGCCAGTTCGGAACCGGTCTGTGCGAAAGCCACGGCCTGGATGGCGGCGGTGTCGGGCAGGTGGCGCAGGAGCGCGGTCGGCGACGGCTGTCGTTCCCAGAGGTAGCCGCGGGTGTCGGTCGAGCC
>JAGQXA010000254.1 GCA_020436865.1 Saprospiraceae bacterium
AAGGAGAAGGTATTGCCGTCGATGGTGATCTCGATGGAGGCGTGCACTTCTTTGGCGGGTTTGGGGCGCGAAGGCGACTTTTGTCCGAGCGGGCCGACCGGCGAGGTGAAGAGTTCGTAATGCACCCGCTTGGCATCGACCCCCTGCCGCAGCAAGGTTTGCCGCACGGCGTGGATCATGGCTTCGGGTCCGCAGAGGAAGAAGGCCGCCACTTCGTCGACGTCGATCAGCAACTTGCAGAAGACGTCGCATTTCGACTCGTCGATATGGCCGAAGAAGAGTTCGCTGCCCGGGTGTTCGCGGCTGAGCACGTGGTGTACGGTGAAGCGGTCGAGGTAGATGCTCTTCAGCGCCTCGATCGCTTCGCGAAAGATGATGTGTTCGACGCCGCGATTTCCGTAGAACAGGGTGAAATGACTTTTGGGTTCCTTTTCCAACGTGGCTTCGATGATGGAACGCAGGGGCGTGATCCCGCTGCCGGCTGCAAAGGCCACGTAGTGGTTCTCATGAACCGGGTCGAGTTCGGTGTAGAAATTACCGAGGGGAGTCATCACGTCCAGGCGATCGCCCGCCTGCAGGTCTGTGTTGGCGAAGGTAGAGAACCGGCCGCCCTCGACGCGTTTGACCGCCACGCGCAACTCGCCGCTGTACGGGCTCGAGCAGATCGAATACGAGCGGCGCACCTCTTCGCCCCCGAGTTCGGTCTTTAAGGTCAGGTATTGCCCCTGCGTAAAGACGTAGTCCTCGTGTAGATCAGAAGGCACATCGAAGGCAATCGACACGCAATCGGGGGTTTCCCGGCGTACTTCTCGAACGGTCAGCGTATGGAATTTCGGCATTGGTCGGTAGAAAGATGAAAGTAGAAAGAGGAAAAACCGGCATCCGGTCCTCCGATACGGGCCCAATATACGAACATACGTTCGTTTGGAAAAGAGATTGAAAAAAATCTGGTCGGAGGGGGAAACGAAGCTACCGCGTACCGGAAGCTAGTCTGGTACGCGGTAGCGGGGAGGTTTTTGGGAAATAGGAGTTATCCTTACAAGCCGTTGACGAAACGCATCAGCTTGCCTTTCAGGTTGGAAGCTTTATTGCCGTGCCAGGTATTGCGCTTGGCCAGACGATCGACCATGCTCAGCACCTTGGGCAGAAAGCTTTCGGCTTCCTTCTTATCGGTCATTTCCCGCAATTTCTTGATGGCGGTACGGGTCGATTTCTTATAGTACCGGTTTTGCGTCCGCTTCTTTTCGTCCTGGCGAATCCGCTTCTTTGCTGATTGGTGGTGTGCCATTTCTTCTTGATTAAACTGATACAAGTATGCCGGTCTGTTAAACCGGAGCGCAAATTTAGGACATTTTTGGTAATCCGCCAAAGAAATTGCACGCCCGGCGGCAAAAAAACAATCCGCCTTTCCGCAGGAACTCTGAAAAAAATCCTGGAACTTTGCCGCTCCGGAAAAAGGATATAGAAAGTTATATATTTGTACCAGGGACAGGAACATTCGCCTCGCGCCGGTGTTTCTCCTTTAAAAGCAGGAATTCCAACCATTTATTCGCACGCTGTCATGAAGGACTTTTCATTCATCTACAACGCTCATCCCTCCTATATCGAGTCGCTTTACCAGCAGTATCTCGGCAACCCCGAATCGGTGGAAGAAGGCTGGCGGCTTTTCTTCTCCGGTTTCGACTTTGCCGCCAACGGCAACGGCTCCGCCAAATCGGCCACCACAACCGCTGTGCCGCCCAGCAGCGAACAGCTGCAGAAGGAACTGCTCGTCCATTCCATCATTTTCGCCTACCGCAATCGCGGCCATCTGCGTTCGACGACCAACCCGATCCGCAAGCGGCGCGACCGGCGGCCGAACCTCGACCTGAACGACTTCAGCCTATCGGATGCCGACCTCGATACCGAATTCGAAGTAGGGCACGAGATCGGCATCGGCCGGGCCACGCTGCGGCAGATCCTGGCCCGCCTCGAAGAAGTGTACGGTGGAAATATCGGGTTCGAGTACCACCACATTCAGGACCGCGAAAAGCGCCGCTGGATGCGTAGCCGCATCGAAGGCCACCATCCAGGCAATTTCGATCTCGACATCGACAAGAAACGCCGGATCCTGGAGAAGCTGAACGGGGCCGTCATGTTCGAGAAGTTCCTGCACACGAAATACATCGGTCAGAAGCGCTTTTCCCTCGAAGGCGGGGAAACGACCAT
>JAGQXA010000989.1 GCA_020436865.1 Saprospiraceae bacterium
AAAACGCCCATCGTGGTCAAGGACGCCTGGGGCTTCTACGCCGCTCGTGTGCGCAATACCTATATCCTGGAAGGGATCACCCTGCTGCAGGAAGGCTACCCCCCGGCCCTGATCGAAAACCTGGGCATGCAGGCCGGTATGCCGGTCGGCGCCCTGCAACTGGCGGACGACCTTTCCTTAAAACTGGTGCGCAAGTACGAAAGTCAGGCCGCCGAGCTGTACGGACCGCGCTATATCCAACATCCGGCGGTAGAAGTATTGGAAAAAATGCTGGGCGAACTCGATCGCCCGGGAGGTAAGTCGCGCCGGGGCTTCTACGAAGCGGAAGAGAACGAGGAACGATCGCTGTGGAGCGGACTGACCGAGCATTTTCCGGTGGCCCGCCGCATACCCGACGCCCGGGAACTGCCCGAGCGCTTTCTATTCGCCCAGGTGTTGGAGGCCATCTGGTGCCTGCAGGAAAAGGTCATCGGCTCGGTACCGGAGGCAAACCTCGGTAGTATCTACGGCTGGGGTTTTCCCGGCTTCAAAGGAGGAGTGGTGCAATACATTGCCGATTACGGTCTGCAGCCCTTTCTGAAACGCTGCAAGGAATTGGAGAAAAAGCATGGGCCCCGCTTCAAAGCGCCCGGCTTGTTGACGAAAGATCCAGGCCGCCTGCTCGCGGCCTCCGATGGAATAAAAGCAAAGTGAAAAAACGGATACGAACATGAACAGGATACGAATCGACCGGCTGGTGCTGTTCACCGGCCTTCTCTTACTGGCAGGCTGCCAGTCGGAACCGGAAGCGATGCAGGTAGTGGACATCGACGGCAAGTGGAGCTTCCGGCAGGTGGGCACTGACGAATGGTCGCCGGCCACCGTGCCGGGAACCGTGCATACCGATCTGCTGGCAAACGGCAAGATCGAGGACCCCTTCTACCGCACCAACGAAAAGGAACTGCAGTGGATCGATAAGGAAGACTGGGAGTACCGATGCCGGTTCTCAGTGGGGCCGGAGATGGCAGAATTTGGGAGATGGCGGCTGGAACTACCCGGACTCGACACCTATGCCGATGTCTATGTCAATGATAGCCTGGTGCTGCAGGCCGATAATTTCTTCCGGCAATGGGCGGTAGACGTAGAGGGTTTGCTGCGACCCGATTCCAACGAGTTGAGGATCTATTTTCACTCGCCGGTCAAGGTCGGGCTCGGGAAACTGCAGGCGCACGGCTATCCTCTACCGGCCTCCAACGACCAGTCGGAAAATGGTGGTTTAGGCGACCAGAAAGTCAGCATCTTTACCCGTAAGCCGGGCTATCACTACGGTTGGGATTGGGGACCGCGCCTGGTGACCTCCGGGATCTGGCAGCCGGTACGGCTGGTCGGCTGGAAAAAGGTGCGGCTCGACGACCTGTTTTTCCGGCAGGTCAGTTTGTCGATGGCCCGGGCCGACCTGCTCGCGCAGTTCACGGTGGAAACGGCGGTGGAAACAGACGCCCGTCTGCAGGTCTACCACGGCGACACCTTGCTGGCGGAAAAGAAGGTGCACCTTCGGCCCGGCCTCACGATCGATACCCTTGGGTTTCAGCTGCTCGATCCAAAGCTGTGGTGGACGCACGATCTTGGCGAACCCCATCTATACCCCTTGCGAGGCGTCGTGATGATCGGCCGGCAGCCGGCCGATGAGTCGACCAAAGAGATCGGCCTGCGCACCGTGCACGTAGTGCAGCGACCCGACCCGCAGGGCAGCTCCTTCTACGTCGAACTCAACGGCGTGCCCGTGTATTGCCGGGGCGCCAACTACATTCCCAACGATGTGTTCATTCCGCGGGTGAGCGACGAGCGCTACCGCGAAACCGTGCAGGCGGCCGTCGACGCCAACATGAACATGCTGCGGGTGTGGGGCGGCGGGTTCTATGAAAAGGACCTTTTCTACGAGTTGTGCGACCGGGAGGGGCTACTGGTGTGGCAGGATTTTATGTTTGCCTGCAGCATGTACCCGGGCGACGAGGCCTTCCTGCAGAACGTCCGGCAGGAAGCCATCGACAACATCCGGCGCTTGCGCAACCACCCTTGCATAGCGCTTTGGTGCGGGAACAATGAGAACGACGTGGCCTGGGCCAACTATGCCGAAGGCTCGGGTTGGGGCTGGAAGGAACAGTACACGCCCGAGCAACGGGCCGAGATCTGGGCGGACTATGAAGCGGTTTTCCACCGGCTGCTGCCGGGCCTGGTGCGCGAATACCATTCGGGCATGTACTATCTGCCGACCTCTCCCTTTGCCGGCAAGGAGCAGCATGCGACCTATACCTCCACCTCCGGCGACATGCACTACTGGGGCGTCTGGCAGGGCTTGCACGGCTTCGAAGGATTCCAGCAGTACATCGGCCGCTTCATGAGCGAGTACGGGTTTCAGTCGTTTCCCGATCTGGAAACCGTCAAGAGCTTCACGCTGCCGGAAGACCGCCGGATCGATTCGGAGGTCATGACCGCTCACCAGCGCAGCGGCATCGGCAACGAGCGTATCCGGCAATTCCTCGAACGCTATTACACCGTGCCGGAGAATTTCGAAGATCTGCTGTACCTGAGCCAGGTTCAGCAGTCCGACGCGATCAAGGTGGCCATCGAAGCGCACCGGACCGCCAAGCCCTATTGCATGGGTAGCCTGTACTGGCAACTCAACGATTGCTGGCCGGCCGCTTCCTGGTCGGGGATCGATTACCGCGGCCGCTGGAAGGCCTTGCACTATGAGGTCGCCCGCTCCTTCGAGCCCGTGGCGCTGATTGCGCAATTTGCCGACGATTCACTCAAAGTGCAGGCTGTGGCCGATGTGCC
>JAGQXA010000990.1 GCA_020436865.1 Saprospiraceae bacterium
GTAGACCGAGGGCGTGTGGGTAAAACCATAAGACAAGGCGATGAGGGCGTAGTAGAGGGTGGCCCCCAGGCAAACGGCCAGGATGAAGTAGACCTTACTCAGGTAGTACTCGCGGCGTAACAGGCCGGCAATGATGTTCTGTCGGAGCGTGCGCGTGCCGAATTCCTGGGTTACGAGGATCACTCCGAGGAACCCGAGGAAGAAAAAGGACAGCCAGTTGCCCGAATAGCCAAGATAGGCAAAAACCGTAGGGAAGCGAAAGAAGGTATCGCTCGAATTGATCGGCGGTGGAAACTCGGGTATCCGTTTGGTGACCAGGATCAGGGTGGGGAGCAACAACAGGTAGAACCCGATCAGCACCCGGAAGATGCTGAATTTGCGTTGTTTTTTCCACTCGAGGCTCAGCAGGTAGAACATAGGAACGGCAGGGTTTAGGGTTAGTCAATGTCGCGGGTGATCTCGAGAAATTCGGATTCCAGACTGCGGGGGCGGGCTACCAGATGGGTGAGTACTATTCCCTTTTCATAGGCCAGCCGGTTGAGGTCGGCCGCGGTCAGCGCTTCGTCGACCGAAAGGGTCAGGCGGCCGTTCTCTTCGTCGATGCGATTCACGAGCGACAGTCCGCGCAACAGACTGAGCAGCGCTTCGCGGTCGGCTGCGGCCACCTCGATCAGGCGATCGTTACTGATGATGGCCCCAACGGGACCGGTGGCCAACAGTTTACCGTTCTTGATGATGGCTACGTGCGAGCAGACCTTTTCCACTTCGTCGAGGATATGGCTGGCCATGATGATCGTCTTGCCCCGTGCGGCAATCTCCAGCAAGGTGTTGCGCACTTCGGCGATGCCCTGCGGATCGAGTCCGTTGGTCGGTTCGTCGAAGATCAGCACCTGTGGGTCGCCGATCATAGCGGCGGCAATGGCCAGCCGTTGCTTCATCCCCAGCGAGAAGGTCCGAAAGGACGACTTCTTGCGGTGGGCCAGGTTGACCAGTTCGAGCAGTTCGTCGATCCGCGGGTGTTGTTCCTTCTTGATATGGGCGAAGATCTGCAAATTGTCGACCGCGCTCAGATAGGGATAGAAATTGGGCGTTTCCAGCAGGGCTCCGACATGATGGCGGGCGCGTTGGCCGTACTGCCCCTCGAACCAGGAGAAACTCCCTTCGTTGGCCTGGATAATCCCCAGTACGATGCCCAGGGTGGTGGTCTTGCCGCTGCCGTTCGGACCCAAAATGCCGTAGACGTTCCCCCTTTCCACGGTCAGGGAGAGATCGTCGACCGCCACAATGCTCCGGTAGCGCTTGGTTAGATGATCGATCTGTAAGATGGACATAGGCTAGTTTTCGTAACAAGGGCAAAAAATAGAGTTCCTGGCCCGGCCATTCAAAATTAACCGATCAAATGCCGCTTTCCGGGGATAAACTAAATGGGGGTTGCAGAGGTTGCAAAGGATACAAAGGTTGCAGAGGGCGAAAGGGGGCAAATGACAGATGGCAGGTACAGTTGGCAGGGAGTAAGGGGAGCAAGGGGGCAGCTTCGCTGGGGCGAAGGAGCGCCAAAGGACCTCGCAGAGGTCCCCCCTCTCTAGCAAACGCCCGGATTCCTGCGGATTCCCGGCATCGCCCCCAATAAACCAATCCCCCAACCCCCCAATAAACCAATCCCCCAATAAACCAATTAACCAATAAACCAATAAACCAATCCCCCAACACGACATGACCATTCAGATCAGCACCGAGGTAAACCGCGATTATCGCAGCGTCTTTCAGGGCTTCGACGAGAAGCTATTCCTCCAGCTGGCGCCGCCCTTCCCACCGCTGCGCCTCTTGCGGTACGACGGTTGCCGGGTCGGCGACGAGGTGCATCTGGAGATCGGTCCGGGCCCGCTCCGGAAGCGCTGGGAGGCGTTGATCGTAGAGGCCGGGGCCGATGAGGAGGAGATCTATTTTGTGGATATTGGAAAAAAACTACCGTTTCCGCTCCGGCGGTGGCGCCACCGGCATCGGTTGATCCGGCTTGGGGAGGGGCGCACGCAGATCGTCGACGATATCGAGTATCGTTGCCGGTGGCGATCAGCTGATTACTTGTTGTACCCCTTCCTCTACTGGCAGTTTCGGATCCGAAGGCCCGTTTACCGGAAAGTCTTTGGCCGGCCTTAGAGGCCGTAATTCCTGGCGATCTGAGCCTCGGTCTCCTCCAGCGATTTGAACACTTCGAAGGTCGTGCCCTGGGTGCGTTGCGAACCGAGGGCGTTGGCATAGCGGGCCGCCTGTACAAAATCGCCCGGATGCCGCAGAAGTCCGAAGGCCAGTCCGCCGGCAAAAGAATCGCCGGCGCCGGTCGTATCGACCACCTGATCGACTTTTACGGAAGGTACGAACACTTCCCGCACTTCGCCGCCTTCGCGGAAGAAGACCAGACACCCGTGTTCGTCGACCGTAATGATAACCGCCCGGACACCTTTGGACAGGCAATGAGTGGCGAACGGGAGCAAGTGATCGCGGCCGGGCGCTTCTTCGGAGGTCAGTTGGTCGAGTTCGTATTCTTTTTCGAACCAGCAGCAGGTCGATTCCTCGATGTTCATCTTCAGCACGTCGATATACGGAAGCCAGAGGTCGCGGTCGACCCAGAACTTGAGGTGGCGGTCGCCCGAGCGCGTCATCGTGTTGGTCGGGCCGTGGGCGTCGAAAATGATCGTTCCCTTACTGTGCTGGCGCAAGTAGCGGAGGGTGTCGAGGCTGATCTCGAAATCGGTGATCGGCACGAATACGAAGGCGTCACAATCCACCAGGTCTCTTACGTCGTCGGGCACGATCGGGTCCATGAAGGCCAGCTGTTTTTCAAGGCGGTTGTTCTGGTCGACGAACTTGAGCCGGATCACATCGCCCATGTCGGCATGCGAGGTGACCCCGTCCAGGTGGATGCCCGGGTAACTTCCGAACAGTTCGAGGATCGGCTCGCGGTCGATCCGCCGCACATGCGCCACCGGGTAGATGGAGGCTTGTCCGTTCGAAAGTTTGGACAGCGCAATAACAGGATGGGTGATGCATCCGTACTTCGTGACGACCATTCCCTTATGTGTGGTGATGTGATCACGCGGGATCGGTCCTAACACGGCAATCTTGTAATTCATAGTCCGAGTACTTGTTTCGTTGGCAAACACAAATATACCGACAACAATGCGGTTTGAGAACCAGGAAAGCCACTTCTCGATCGGTATTTTCCGAACGACGGTCGACTCCCTTACGATCCTTCCTACACCGCAGCTGTTGGAGCAAACGTACAATAGTACATCCTCTTTTAGAGGATTCATGACGGGGATTAGAAATATATTCGTATATTTGAACACATGCGCCGTATTCCGGCACGCCACTTCTTCAGTATCCCACATATCCTAACCTACAGCCCGTAAGAATTTTGGCAAAGTCCTTCTCTCTGCCAGCCGACAACTTTTGACCATGTTGCCTCTGAATCCCGCTCTGGGGTCAGGGGCATTTTTTTGGGAAAAAAGTGGTAAAAGTAGGGCTATATTAAAAAAAATCATATTTTTGCTTGTAGCGCATCTGAATTATTTCGAGCGCTCTCCCCCCTCCTCCTAAACCGATCACCACTTAGATCGCCAGAATCACTGAGTTTCTCTTGCTTCTCCCCCCCAATGCAAAGAGCGTTTTTATGTTGGCAATACCAGATTGGATTTTCCGGTCTGAAAGCCGCTATGCCTTTAGGCAACTCAAACAACTAGAACACAAGCAACATGGTCAAAAGTTACATTCTCCACACCGGGGAGAGCTATGCCCGTTTGTCGGTAGAGCCTCTCCATCTTCCTCATTCCTTCCTCAGAAGCCTTTTCCAAGTCAGGTTGACGACCGCCGGCAGCGCCTTATGGCAGCCCGATTTGCGCGTTTCCAGTACCTGACGCCTTAGCGGGCGCAGTGCAGGTTGCCAGAGGGGCGGTCTTGATCCAAATTCCGATAAAGAACGATTGGTAGGACTAATTAGTCTGATGGTAGCTGCTGCCGTATTCGGCAGCAGCTCTTTTTTTGACTTAGGCGATCCCCCACGGACTGAAGAACCACCAGATGGTCAGTACGGCCAGGATCAGCAGCACGGTCAGCCAGAAGTCGGAATTGGCCGTAGAGAAGCCTTCTTTCGATGCCGGCGGCCGTTCGTAGGTGACGTTCTTCAGCTTCTCGGCCGAATGTGCCGGAGCGGTGAGGCTGACGCCGATCATGACCGCCGAGCAGACCAGGAAGAGGAAAATGGCGTAGTGGAGGAAGTTCGTGGTGATCAGCGTGTGCAGCAAGGTGCCGTCGGCCGGCACAAAGATCTCTTCGCCCATCAGGTATTCGAACACCAGGCGGAACATGCCAAGCGCGAAGCCGGTCCACAGTGAAAAGATCGCCCCTTTGGCATTGATCCGTTTAAAGAACAAACCCAGGAGGAAGGCCGCAGCGATCGGCGGCGAAATGTAGGCCTGTACGCTTTGGAGGTATTGGTAGAAACTGCTGCCTTCCATCATTGCCCGCATCATCGGGATCCAGGCCAGGCTGATCGCGACCAGCACGACCGTGGCGAGCTGTCCGACCCAGACGAGTTGCTTCTCCGACGTCTGCGGCCGGTATTTTTTGTAAAAGTCGATGGTGAACAGGGTCGAGCAAGAATTGAACACCGACGACAAAGAACTCATCAAGGCGGCCAGCAATCCGGCCAGCACCAGCCCCTTCAGGCCCGCCGGAAGAAAATCGGTGATGATGGCCGGCAGGGCCTTGTCGGGATTGCCCTGCAGGTCGACCAGCCCCTGCTGCGACAGGGCATAGGCGATGATGCCCGGCACGATGAAGATGAAGATCGGGGTCAGCTTGAGAAAACCGCCGAAGATCGTGCCCTTGCGGGCATTGGAAACGTCTTTGGCCGATAGTACCCGTTGTACGATGAACTGATCGGTGCACCAGTACCAGACTCCCAGGATAGGCGCGCCGAATAAAATGCCTGTCCACGGAAAACTCGGGTCATCCGACGGCCGCCACAGGTTGAAAAAGTGCGAGCGGCTCAACACGTCGGATTGGGAGGTGGCCTCCGAGATCACCGACATCATGCCGTCCCAGCCCCCCAGCGCCTGCAGGCCGAAAAAGGTAATGGAGATGCTGCCGGCCAGCAATACGAACATCTGCATCATGTCGGTGTAGATCACGGCGCGCAAACCGCCGAACACCGTGTAGATCCCCGTCGCTACAACGACGATCACGGCGCCCGTCCAGAACGGAACACCCATCACGTCGAACACCAGCGCGCCGGCAAAGATGGTGATCGAGATCTTGGTCAGCACATAGGCCAGGATGGAAACCACCGAAAGATAGGTGCGGGCGCTGGAATTGTAGCGCCGCTCGAGGAATTCGGGCATAGTGAACACGCCACTCTTGATGTAGAA
>JAGQXA010000255.1 GCA_020436865.1 Saprospiraceae bacterium
ACCATGCCCAGCGCCAGGCTGGCCGAAGGCCGGAACAGGCCGATCAGGGCCAGGGTGAGCAGGGGCAATAGCAGGTATTCCGAGAACAAACCGATGAGCGGCGCCTTCGGCCGGCGAAAAACCTCCCTGAAATCGCGCAGGTGGATGTCGAGCGCCACGCCGAACATCAGGAAGGCCAGGCACAGGTTGAGGAAAAGGAGTTGGTCTTGGTTGAAGTTGATCTGAATGCTGTCGATATCTGCCATGAGCGGGTATAGGTTCCCGCTAAAATAAGCACCACGGCCCGCTTTCCTAATCTCCTGCCGCTTGTTTATTTTTTTGTCCGGACTTCCCGTTGGTGGAAAATCCCTTCAATAGCAGCTCGACCGGCAACGACAGGTCCTCGCGTTCGTCGGCATCGCCTTCGGCCGGATCGTACTGGTAGCTGCCCTCTTCGTACTCGTAGAGGGTCCATTTGCCGTACTGGTATTCCAGCGCGGTGAGGTTCTCGACCCAATCGCCCGAATTGAGGTAGGTCACCTGCCGCCCGGCCTGCCGCACCACCCGCATCTGCGGCCGGTGGATATGTCCGCAGATGACGTAGTCGTAGCCCTGTTCGGCCGCCAGGCGAATGGCGGTTTCCTCGAAATTGCCGACGAATTTGACCGCCTCTTTGACGCGGTACTTGACCTTGTGGGCAAACGACATACGCGGCTTGCCGAGGCGCTGGCGGACTTGGTTTACGAAGCGGTTCAGCCAGATCAGCCAGTCGTACCCCTTGCCGCCCAGGCGGGCCAGCAGCGGCGAGTACTTGATGGTGAGGTCGAAAATGTCGCCGTGGAAGATCCAGTACTTTTTGCCGTTGAGGTGCAGCACCAGCTTGTCGCGCAGATGCATGTTGCCGGCGGAAAAATCGGAATAACGGCGCAGCGCGTCGTCGTGATTGCCGGTGATGTAGTACACCTTCGTGTCTTTCATCGACATCTTGAGGATCCGCTGGATCACTTCGAGATGCTCTTTCGGGAAATAGCTCTTGCGAAACTGCCAGATATCGATGAAATCGCCGTTGAGAATGAGCATGGCGGGTTTGATGCTCTTCAGATATTGGAGCAGTTCGCGCGCATGGCAACCGTAGGTTCCCAGGTGGGTGTCCGACAAAATGACGATATCCAGCTCTCTTCTTTTCATAAAACAGGCGGTCGGTCCGCTTGGAGGCGGGCCGACCGATATTTTGTTGCAATTTGCCTGCAAGTTCGAAAGGCAGTGTTAACTATGCGTAAATCTGTGATTACGATTAGTTTAAAACTTGTGCTTCCGGCCCGGCAGATGATGTGGAAAAAAACTCCGGATCGTAGTCCGGCCCTCTGCCGGATTTTCGCTAACTTTATATCCTTCAGTATTCGGAACGAAACTTCCAACAAAACTTTTGGGAAACGTGAAAAAGGTCCTGCAGGCTTGCATTATATCGCAGGAATGCCCGCATTCGTCCCAATCTAAGGATCTTTGGATCTACGGGTTCGATCGTCCGAATGCCATTCGGACCAACAACCCAATCCCCCAATTAACCAATCCCCCAATTATCCAATCCCCCAATTAACCAATTAACCAATTAACCACCATGCCCGAATTCGTACACCTGCACTGCCATACTCAATACTCGCTGCTCGACGGCGCCAGCGACATCTCTGCCATGATGGACAAGGCGGCCAAAGACGGCCAAAAGGGCGTCGCCCTGACCGATCACGGGAATATGTTCGGCGCGTTCAAGTTCGTTTCGGAGGCTAAGAAACGCAACCTCAAGCCCATCGTCGGCTGTGAGTTCTACCTGGTGCATGACCGCCACCGAAAATCCTTCTCCCGGGCCAAGGGCGAGCAGGACAATCGCTACCACCAACTGCTCCTCGCCAAGAACCAGAAAGGCTACGAAAACCTCTCCAAGCTGTGCTCGCTGGGCTTCATCGAGGGCATGTACAGCAAGTTTCCGCGCATCGACAAGGAGCTCATCCTGCAGTACCACGAAGGACTGATCGCCACGAGCTGCTGCATCGGCGCCGAGATCCCGCAGGCCATCCTGCACGGGCAGATGGAAAAGGCCGAAGAACTGCTGCGCTGGTGGCTCGACCTGCTGGGCGAAGATTTTTACATCGAATTGCAGCGGCACCGCGGATTGGAGAACATCGACGGCCTGGGGATCAGCCAGGAAGACGTCAACCAGAAATTGCTCGAACTGGCGCGCAAGTACAACGTCAAGGTCATCGCCACCAACGACGCCCACTACATCGACGAAGACGACTGGGCGCCCCACGATATCCTGCTGTGCATCAACACCAACAGCCTGCTCGAAGACCTCGACCGGTTCAAGTTCCCCTCCTCCGACTTCTACTTCAAGACCAAGGGGGAAATGGAGCAATTGTTCTCCGATGTGCCGGAGAGCCTCGATTTTACCCTCGAAGTTTTCGATAAGATCGAAAA
>JAGQXA010000991.1 GCA_020436865.1 Saprospiraceae bacterium
TCGAAGATGTGCAGGTTCAGTTGCTCTCCCGGAAAGACGACGATCTTCAGTGGAAACTGCGGTAGCATGCCGGTGGCTTTGTCGTGAATTTACGCCAATTTCCGCAGACGCAATAAGTAATACGCCGGCTTCCCTTTCCAAAGTGTCGCGAATTCAGTACATTTATGCAGTTCCGTTCCAAGCGTTTAACCCTTTAAATCCCACACAGTATGCCCCTCCCGCACTCCCCCAAATTCCGTTTCCCCCTGTTCTTACTTGCCCTCCTCCTGATCGCCTCCTCTTGTAAAAAGAACCGCGAAGCCGAGCCGCTCAACGACGCGGTGAGCTCTTACCTGTATGCCTACACCTCCGGCACGATCAGCAAGGCCTCGCCGATCCGGGTCGTCTTCACCCAGGCGGCCGTCGGCGCCGAAGAGGTCGGCAGCGACGCGCCCGCCAACCTGATCTCCTTTTCCCCGGCGGTCGAAGGTTCGGCCACCTGGGAGAACGAAAACACCCTCCTCTTCGAGCCGGGCGCGCATCTGGCCTCCAAGACCTCCTACCTGGCCACCGTGCAGTTGGGGCGCATTTTTCCCAACGCCCCGAAGGAGGCGAGCACCTTCGAGTTCAACTTCAGCACGCGCGAGCAGTTCTTTAGCGTGGAAGTGGAAGGCCTGCAGGCGCCCGACCCGAAAGACCTGACCCAACAGGAACTGACCGGCATCCTGCGCACCGCCGATCTGGCCGAGGCCGGCGAAGTGGAGCCTGTGCTGACGGCCGTCCAGGCGGGCAACAAGCTCGGCATCCGCTGGAGCCACGAAGGCGACGGCCAACTGCATCGCTTCACGGTCGAGAAGATCCAGCGCGGCGAAAAGCCCGGCGAGGTAACCCTTTCCTGGAACGGCAAGCCGCTCGGACTCGACCAGAAAGGCGAGGAAAAGGTGGAAATTCCCAGCCTCTCCGACTTCAAGGTGCTCAGCGCCCAGGTGTACCAGCAACCGCAGCAGTACATCGTGCTCAACTTTTCCGACCCCCTCGATCCGGCGCAGAACCTGCAGGGGCTGATCCGCATCCAAACCTACGCCGGCGCCCTGAAGTTCAACATCGACGGCAACCGGGTATACGTGTACCCCGACGCGCGCATCGCCGGCACCAGCATGGTGTATGCCGAACCGGGCATCCGCAATACGCGCGGCGCCCGCATGTCGGACCGCAGCGAGTGGGAGCTGACCTTCGAGGAAGAAAAACCGCAGCTGCGACTCGTCGGCCGGGGCGTGATCATGCCCAATTCCAAAGGACTCCTCTTCCCCTTCGAGGCCATCAACCTGAACGCCGTAGAGGTGGAAGTTTTCAAGATCTACCACAACAACATCCTCCAGTTTCTGCAAACCAACGAGTTCGACGGCAACTACGAACTCGAACGCGTGGGCCGCATCGTACTGCAGGAAAAGGTCGACCTCAAATCGCTCAACGCCAATGCCAGCGCTTCCGAGTGGACGCGCTACGCCCTCGACCTGAGCAAGCTGATGAAGCAGGATCCCAATGCGCTCTATCAGATCCGCCTCGGCTTCCGGCCGGGCTATTCCAACTACTATTGCGGGGAGGAAGCCACCACGCGACCCGTCGCGCAGCTGACCAGCATGGAACAGCGGCTCGATGAAGACGGCGAGATCGAAAGTTTCTGGGGCGGCTGGTACGGGATCGACGGCTACTACGAGGGCTATCGCTGGGAACATCGCGAAGACCCCTGCTATCCGGCCTACTACAACTACGACAACTTCGTGCGCCGCAACGTATTCGCCTCCGACCTGGGCCTGATCGCCAAGCGCGGCGGCGATGGCGAAACGGTGGTGGTCGTCACCGACCTGCGCAACGCCAACGCCATCTCGGGCGCCACGGTCGAACTCTACGACTACCAGCAACAACTGCTGGGAACGGCAACCACCGGCAGCGACGGGATCGCCCGGCTGACCTCCGACCGCAAGCCCTTCGTGCTCATCGCCAAACAGGGCAACCAGACGGGCTATCTGAAAGTGACCGACGGCAACGCCCTCTCGCTGAGCCGCTTCGACGTAACCGGCAGCGCTCCGCAAAAAGGCCTCAAGGGGTACCTCTACGGCGAACGCGGCGTATGGCGTCCGGGCGACTCCCTCTACCTCCATTTCGTGCTCGAAGACGAGGGCGGCACGCTGCCGGCCAACCACCCGATCGCCTTCGAATGGTACGATCCGCGCGGCCAACTGCAGGAAAAGCGCAATACCGCCGAAAACACCTCCGGCATCTACCCGCTGCACCTGGCCACGGCGCCCGACGCGCCGACCGGCAGCTGGCAGGCCGTCGTGAAGGTCGGCGGCGCCACCTTCCGCAAGTCGATCATGATCGAAACGGTCAAGCCGAACCGCCTGAAGATCGACCTGCAGGCGCCGGGCAAGGCACTGTATGCCGATCAGGAGCCCATTCCGTTCAAGCTGCAGGTGAACTGGCTGCACGGCGCGCCGGCCCAGAACCTGAAGGCCCGCGTGGAGGTGCAACTGCAGGAAGTGAATACGAGCTTCCCGAAATACGGCGAGTACGAGTTCGACGACCCGGCCCGCTCGTTCTACAGCGAGCCGAAGGTGGTGTTCGACGGCTCGGTCGACGCCGACGGCAAGGCCTCCTTCCAGGCCAGCTTGCTGAACAACAATGCGGCCCCTGGCCAGCTGCGGGCCAACATCAAGACCCGGGCGTTCGAGAAAGGGGGCGACTTCAGCTCCGACCAGTATTCCCTGCCCTACCACCCCTACCGCGCCTACGTGGGCACGCGCGTGCCGCGCAATCAGTACGGCAGCAAACGGCTGGAGATCGACGAGCCCGGTAAGCTCGGCTTCGCGCTGGTCGACACCGAGGGCAACCCCCTGGCCAACCGCAAGCTGGAAGTGGGCCTCTACCGGGTCAACTGGCGCTGGTGGTGGGATGAGAACGACGGCAGCCTGTCGGACTACTCCTCCGCCAACCACTACAATGCCGACAATAA
>JAGQXA010000256.1 GCA_020436865.1 Saprospiraceae bacterium
AAATCGGCCATTTCCAGGTCAAAATCACTACCTTTGCGATCAATTTCCACACAACTCGATCTTTAGGGCGATCCAGTTGTATTTATTCGTAAATCCATGCTGCTGCAAGAGCTGAACGAAGGACAAGAGGGGGCCATCGATCACTTTCTGAACGAGGAGCTTGCCGTCAAACTGATGGCCATGGGAGTACTGCCGGGAAGCCGGGTGCGGGTCGTGCGACGGGCAGGAGCAGGGAACACGCTCTACATCAAGGTGGACCAGCTTCATCTGGCCATCCGCAAAAAGGAAGCTGCATGCATCGTGCTGAAACCGTCCATACCCTAACCGCCCGCCGCCGCGACCAGGCCATCGTCGCCTTGTTGGGCAATCCGAACAGCGGTAAGACCTCGGTCTTTAACCAACTGACCGGACTTCGGCAAAAGGTGGGCAACTTCCCGGGCGTCACCGTCGATCGAAAGGCGGGCAGTTTCCATCTTCCCAAAGGACAAAAGGTCGATCTCGTCGACCTGCCGGGCACCTATAGCCTCTATCCCACCATCACCAACGAACGCATGGTCGTGGAAGTGCTCTGCGACCCGCAGAACGAGAATTTCCCCGACCTCATCGTCTATGTGGCCAACAGCGCCCAACTCGAAAAACACCTCCTGCTGTTCTGTCAATTGCTCGACCTGGGGATCCCGCTGGTGCTCGGCCTGAACATGTCGGACGTTGCCGACAGCAAGAAGATGCGCATCGATGCCCCTACCCTGGCGCGCGAATTCGGCGTGCCGGTCGTGCCGCTCAACGGCCGGACCGGCAAAGGCGTCGAATTGCTCAAAGAGACCATCGAGAACCTGCTGGCCGGACCATACGAACTTTCACCGGCCCAGAAGCCTTTCTACCGGCAAGCGGCGGTAGAACGCGAAGCCGCCAAAACCGTCCAGCTCGAACTGCCCGGGATCAACGACTACCAGGCCCTGCTCATCGCCCACCACGTCGAGTGGCTGCCGACCTTGCCGGACGGCCTGCGGCAATCGCTGCGGCAACGTCTTGCCCGGCAAAACTTTTCCGATCTGCACTGGCAGGTACAGGAAACCATGGCCCGCTTCGACCAACTGACCCCCATCGTGCAGCGCAGCATCCTGCGCCCGTCCGAAGAACAACTGTCGAACACCGACCGGGTCGACCGCCTGCTCACCCATCGCTGGTGGGGTACCGTGGTGTTTACCGCCCTGATGTTCCTCGTTTTTCAGGCCATCTATGTGGGCGCCGCCTACCCGATGGATTGGATCGAAGCGGGTTTTAGTTCTCTCGGCAACTGGTTGCACGGACTAGCGCCCGGCGCCTGGTGGGTAGACCTGCTCGTTAACGGCATTATAGCCGGCGTCAGCGGAGTCTTGGTATTCATTCCGCAGATCGCCATCCTGTTCTTCCTGATCGCCTTGCTCGAAGAAGTGGGCTACATGGCCCGGGCCGTGTACCTCTTCGACCACCTCATGGGGCGGTTCGGGCTGAACGGGCGAAGCATCGTCGCCCTGATCTCCGGCGGCGCCTGCGCCGTGCCGGCCATCATGTCGACCCGCAACATCAGCAATTGGAAAGAACGCCTCATCACCATCCTCGTCACGCCGCTCATTAGCTGCTCGGCGCGCATTCCGGTGTACACGCTACTCATCGCCTTCGCCGTGCCGGCCGTGACCGTGGGCGGCATCTTCAGCCTGCAGGGCCTGGCCTTCATGGGACTCTACCTCCTGGGGATCCTGGCGGCGCTGGGTTCGGCCCTCGTTTTCAAATACCTCCTGAAGTCGAACGAGCGCAGTTTCCTGCTGATGGAACTACCGGAGTACAAGAAGCCGGTCGGTCGCAACATTCTGCTGGCCGTGTTTGAAAAGGTCAAGACGTTTACGCTGGAAGCCGGCAAGATCATCCTGGCTATCTCCGTCGTCCTCTGGGTATTGGCGAACTTCGGTCCGCAACAAGCCATGGACGACGCCCGGCAGGAGGCGCTCACCCTGGCACAGGAGCGGCAGCTCGACGAAACCGCCACTGCCGACCTGGTAGCCGCCCATACGATCGAGGCCTCGTACGCCGGCATCCTCGGCAAGTCGATCGAACCCGCCATTCGCCCCCTGGGCTTCGACTGGAAGATCGGGATCGCGCTGATCACCTCTTTTGCCGCCCGCGAAGTGTTCGTCGGCACCATGGCCACGATCTACAGCATCGGCAGCGCCGGCGACGAGTTCTCCGTGCGCGACCGCCTTTCGGAGGAGGTCGATCCCCTTACGGGAAAACCCGTCTACGACCGGGCGACCGCCTGGTCGCTGCTCATCTTTTACGTGTTCGCCATGCAGTGCATGAGCACGCTGGCCGTCGTGCGCCGGGAGACCAACAGCTGGAAATGGCCCGTCATTCAGTTCCTGTTCATGGGCGTCCTGGCCTATCTGGGAAGTCTACTGGTGTACCAGTTATTAGCTTAAAGTTTTCATAAAAGTCTTACGCCATTTATCGTTCATTTTTAGCGACAAATGCACAGGTGATTATCGATAAACTTCAAGTAATTTTATCCGGTCCTACATAGAATTGGGATCCACCGGATCGAGGCAGTGGCAATCGGGATTGAACTCTTTGGCGAACTCGTAGCCTTCCTGCCACCAGGCGGCCATTTGCTCCGGATCGAACACAAAAGCGTTGTCGGTCAGTAGCCGGGGCGTGTGATAGGTGAAAATGCTGACCTGATGAACCCGGCTGGCCAGGTTGCCGATGACGACGTCGTCTTTGCCGATCTGGGTGAGCATGAAGTCGAAGGTTTTCAGCAGCGAGTCGAAGGCATTTTCGACGGGAGTCGTTTCCACCTCGTTGGCCTTGGGCTGAAGGACGATCACGTCGACCTCCCGCGCGCCGAGGTCGATGGCCTGCTGTACGGGAATGAGCGAACCAAAGCCGCCATCGGCGTACTCGTCGCCGTTCTTTACCCCCAGGCTCATGAAGGGCACCAGGTTGCTCGACAGCCACATCCAGTCGCAGAAGTCTTCGTAACTACAGGTATCGGCCAGTTTGTATTCCTTCCGGTTGTGCGTGAGGTTGGACACGGTGACCGATACTTTTTTATGGCTGGCCTGCAACCGCCGATGGTCTTCCGGTAAGTAGGTCCGGCCGATCAACTTGCGCAGGTTCGTGCTTTCGCCGAAAGTCTTGCGTCGCCGCAGGAACATGCGCAAGGTATTGATGTGATTGATCCGGGTGTGGTACACGCCATCCTGCTTCCGGATAACGAAGGGGCAAATGCTGAACACATCGCGTTGCCGCACCGTGGTGTACACCTGCTTCAGCCGGTCGATCTCGCCGAGGGCGAGTAGCGGTACCAGCAAACTGCCCGTCGAAGTGCCGACCAGAATATCGTAGTCCTTCCCGCAGTCGCGCAGCAGGTATTCCGCTACGCCGCCGGCAAAGGCCCCTTTGCTGCCGCCGCCGGAGATGACTAATGCCCGCATATTTGGTATCTTTAGCGTAAAGGAAGTGCACAAAGCCTTCCTGTGAGGTTTGTAAAGGTAAGAAATGCAACGTTTAGGATCGCTCTACATTGCCCCCAGTCCGCTCGGAGGTCGCGGGGTTTTCACCACCGAGCCCATCTCCGCCGGCGCCCTGATCGAGATCTGCCCCGTGATCGTGCTCCCTCCGGAAGACCGTGCACATATCCATGCGACCCGCCTGCACGACTACTATTTCATTTGGGGTGAACACGACCGGAAGACGGCCGTTGTACTGGGTTACGGCTCGTTGTTCAATCATTCTTTCGAGCCCAGCGCCGAGTACCGACCCGATTTCCAGGGAGAAACCCTCGACTTCTACGCCCTGCGCCAAATCGAGGCCGGCGAAGAGATCACGGTAAACTATGGTGGAGACCCGCGCACGAGCCGGGCGGTATGGTTTAAAATGAAGAAGCCAGCTTAAGCGATCGAAATCATTCAACTCTTCACCCCTTTTCGCCCCTTTCGCCCCTTTCGCCCCTTTTCCCCTCTCACCGAAACGACGCATTGATCTTCTCCAAGGTTGCCGATCCCGGGCAAAGGTCTTCTTCCTGCAGGCTGTTCAGGGGCTTTGAGTAGGTGCCCATGATGTCGTGCAGGTCCTGGCTCTGTGGGTCGATGTAGAGCAGCCCCGTGAGGATCTCACCCTGCTTCTTGGCCTGTTGCAGGCGGTTGACTGCCGAGTGGCGGTCGGTGGGGTCCCAGTGCGGACTGAGCTTGTGCAGCAGTAGTTGGGAGCCGTCGTGCAGGGTCACACTGGCCGACCCTCCTTCGGGATACGATACGGTGATCTCTTCCTCTTCGGGCACAAAATCGAGCACCGAGGTAGCTTCGATATGATCGCGCACATAGTCGTACGACTTGGTCGAGCCCACATTGTTATTGAAGGTCACACAGGGAGAGAGCACGTCGAGCAGGGCGAAGCCGGGATGCGACATGGCCGCTTTGATCAGCGGAATGAGCTGGGTTTTGTCGCCGGAAAAACTGCGGGCCACAAAGGTTGCCCCCAATTCCAGGGCCAGGCCAATCAGATCGATCGACTGATACAAGCCTTTGGAACCGCCCTTGCTGACCGAGCCGAAGTCGGTCGTGGCCGAATCCTGTCCTTTCGTCAGGCCATAGCAACCGTTGTTCATCACGATATAGGTCATGTTGATGTTGCGGCGGATGACGTGGCAGAACTGCCCCATGCCGATGGAAGCCGAATCGCCGTCGCCCGACACGCCCAGGTAGATCAGGTCGCGGTTGGCCATATTGGCGCCGGTCGTTACGCTGGGCATGCGCCCGTGTACGGAATTAAACCCGTGCGAATTTTCGAGGAAATAGGTCGGCGTCTTCGAGGAGCAGCCGATGCCCGACACTTTGGCCAGTCTGTGCGGTTCGATCGACATTTCATAGCAGGCCTGCACGATCGATCCGCTGATCGAATCGTGGCCGCAGCCCGCGCAGAGCGTGGAGATGGCGCCTTCGTAATCGGCCCGGCTATACCCCAGGGTATTCTTCGGTAGTCCGGGATGACGAAATTTGGGCTTGATATAGGTCATGGCTCGTAGCTTTCAGATTTAACGAATGCCATTGGTCTTCACCGACAAATGGCTCTTGATCTGGGTCATAATGGCATCGGCGGTAATCGGGAAGCCATCGTAGTTCAGCACTTTGATCAGCTGTTTTGGCGATACTTCCAGTTCGTTGACCAGAAGCGAACGAAACTGCGCATCCCGGTTCTGTTCGATCACAAAGACGCGCTCGTGTTGCTCGATAAAATCCAGGACTTCCCGATTGAAGGGCAGGGCCCGGATACGCAGGGCATCCAGCACGATCCCCTCCTGTTCGAGCAGGTCGATCGCCTCGAGGGCCGAGTAGGTCGAGGTGCCGAAGAAGATCACGCCTTCGGCGCTGCGATGTTGGTCGGAGTAGCGCACCGGCGGCGGCACCAGTTCTTTGGCCGTTTCCCATTTCTTGTTGATCCGATCCACGATCCGCACATATACTTCGCCGTTCTCGGTGTATTGGGCGTATTCGTTGCGCGAAGTGCCCCGCGTAAAGAAGGAGCCCTTGGTCGGATGGGTTGCCGGGATGGTGCGATAGCAAATGCCGTCGCCGTCGATATCGAGGTAGCGCCCGTAGCGTTCGATCTGTTCCAGGTCTTCGGCGGTGTACACCTTGCCCCGGTCGTAGCGGCGGTTGTCGTCCCATTTCAGCGGAGGCGACAGGTGGTCGTTCATGCCCAGATCGAGGTCGGACATAAGGATCACCGGCGTCTGCAGGCGGTCGGCCAGATCGAAGGCCTCGGCCGTGAGCTCGAAGCACTCGGCCGGCGTGCTCGGAAACAGGAGTACGTGTTTGGTATCGCCATGCGAGGCATAGGCCGAGGAGAAAATGTCGGGTTGCTGCGTACGGGTGGGCATGCCGGTCGACGGCCCGCCCCGTTGTACGTTCACCAGCACCACGGGTATTTCGGCAAAATAGGCCAGGCCGATAAACTCGCTCATGAGCGACACCCCGGGCCCGCTGGTGGCCGTGAAGGCCCGGGCGCCGTTCCAGGTGGCGCCGATGACCATGCCCATGGCGGCCAGTTCATCTTCGGCCTGAATGACGGCGTATTTTTTTTGTCCGGTCTCCGGATCGACGCGCAGTTTCTTGGCGTAATCTTCGAAGGCTTTGACCACCGAGGTAGAAGGCGTGATCGGATACCAGGGCGCCACGGTGGCGCCGGCGTAGAGCGCCCCCAGCGCGGTGGCCGCGTTGCCCTCGATGAGGATCTGATCGCCGAGCTTGTCGCGGCGTTCGACCCGGATGGGCAAGGGGCATTCGAAATGGTTCCTGGCGTACTGGTAGCCCAGGTCGAGCGCCAGAAAGTTGGGCGGAATGAGTTTTTCCTTCCGGGCGAACTGCTCGCGGATGATCCCCTGGATGACCTCCATCTCGATGTCGAGCAGGGCCGCCAGGGCGCCCACGTACACAATGTTCTTGAACAACTGTTGCTGGCGCGGCGCCTCGAAGTTGTCCATGCACAGCTGCATCATCGGGATGCCGATGTAGTGGATATCCTCCCGCAGGAACTCGCCATGGAGCTTTTTCGAGCTGTCGTAGACGAAGTAGCCGCCGGAGCGCACGGAGGCGATATCCTGAGAGAGGCTGTGCGGGTTAACGCCGACCAGCAGGTCGATATCGTCGCGGCGCCCCAGGTAGCCGTTCTCGTTGATGCGCACCTCGTACCAGGTCGGCAGTCCCTGAATATTGGACGGGAAAATATTCTTCGGCGACACCGGAATGCCCATCCGAAAGATCGCTTTGGAAAAGAAGCCATTTGCGCTGGCCGAACCGGTTCCGTTGACATTGGCGAAGCGAACCACCAGATCGTTCACCACACTTGCTTTGGTCATAGTATCTTACAAGCTTTGGTCACGTTGTAAAGGTATTTTTGCATATCCCAGGCTGCGGTCGGGCAACGTTCGGCGCACAGGCCGCAGTGCAGGCAAACGTCTTCGTCTTTGACCATGACCCTTTTGGTGGGCAGAGGTTCAGACACGTATAGGTCTTGGGAAGTATTACTGGCCGGCGCGTTGAGGCGGGCCCGCAGGTCCTCCTCTTCGCCGTTTTCGGTAAAAGTGATACAGGAAGTCGGGCAGATATCGACGCAGGCGTCGCATTCGATGCACTTGCTGTCGGTAAAGACCGTTTGCACGTCGCAGTTCAGGCATCGCTGCGCCTCCTGGAAGCCGACGCCGCGATCGAAGCCCAGTTCGACCTCCACCTTGCGGTTGGTCAGGGTCAGCACCTTGCTTTCATGCGGCACTTTATAGCGCTGGTCGGTCACGACGTAGCTGTCGTACATCCATTCGTGGATGCCCATCTTCTGATGGATAAGGTTGGTCATGGGCGCCGGGCGGTCGTGCACGTCCCCGCCCTGACAGTAGCGGTCGATCGAAATGGCGGCCTGATGCCCGTGGGCGGCCGCGGTGATGATGTTTTCCGGTCCGAAGGCGGCGTCGCCGCCGAAGAAGACCTTGGGCAGGGTCGACTGAAAAGTGACCTTGTCGAGCGCGGGGAGGTCCCACTTGCCGAACTCGATCCCCAGGTCGCGTTCGATCCAGGGAAAGGCATTGTCCTGCCCGATGGCGATGATCACGTCGTCGGCTTCGACAAAGGTATCGGGTTCGCCCGTGGATACCAGTCGCCGCCGACCGTTCTCGTCGTATTCGGCCTTGACGTGTTCGAACAGCACGCCCTTCAGCCGGCCGTTCTCCACTACGAATTCCTTGGGCGGCATGTTGTTGAGGATGGGGATGCCTTCCTCCTGGGCGTCTTCGATCTCCCAGGGAGAGGCCTTCATATCCTTGAACGGGCTGCGCACGATGACCTTGACGTCGTCGCCGCCCAGCCGCCGGGAGGTCCGGCAGCAGTCCATCGCCGTATTGCCGCCGCCGAGCACGATCACTTTCCTCCCGATCTTGTCGGTATGCTCGAAGGCCACATTGGCCAGAAATTCGATCCCGATGTGGATGTTCTTGGCGCCCTCTTCCCGGCCGGGCAATTGCAGGTCGCGGCCCTTCGGCGCTCCGGTGCCGACGAACACGGCGTCGTAGCCCTTTTCCAGGATCTCGCGCATGCTCGCCACGTACTGATTGAAATGCGTGTGGATGCCCAGGTCGATGATGTAGCCCACTTCTTCGTCGAGCACCTCTTCCGGCAAGCGGAATGCCGGGATCTGCGTGCGCATCATGCCGCCGCCCTTGTGCCACTCGTCGTACAGATGGATCTCGTATCCGAGCGGCGCCAGGTCGCGCGCCACGGTCAACGAGGCCGGCCCGCCCCCGATCAAAGCGATCTTTTTGCCGTTCGGCGGAAAGGGGCCCTGCGGCATCAGGCTCCTGACATCGCCCTTGTGGTCGGCCGCCACGCGCTTCAGGCGGCAAATGGCGACGGGCTCCTCCTCTACCCTCCCGCGACGGCAGGCCGGCTCGCAGGGACGATCGCAGGTGCGGCCCAGGATGCCCGGGAAGACATTGGATTCCCAATTGATCATATACGCCTCGGTGTAGCGCTCGGCGGCGATGAGGCGAATGTACTCCGGTACCGGCGTGTGGGCCGGGCAAGCGTATTGGCAGTCAACCACCTTGTGGAAGTACTCCGGATCGCGAATATTAGTAGGCTCCAAAATATTATTCCTCTTTTGGGTGACAACAGGCTTTCATCATATTTGGAAGGGCGGGATAAAGAAAAGGAAATTTCAAAATATAAAAAATTTCCAGGAGGAAAAAGAGGGGGTTGGATGTTGGTCGTTGGTCCGAATGGCATTCGGACATTTTCGCCGGGCGGATGTTGGATGCGGGCTTTGCCCACCGTAGCCTCGGCGAAGGGAATCTTTCGCGGTCCCCTGACCGCGCCGGATGGATCTAAAAACAAAAAGCCGTTGACCGGCGGGCGGTCAACGGCTTTTGAGGGTGGGCGGGGGTGATCAATGATGATGCCCGCCGGGGCCATGCACATGGCCGTGGTCGAGTTCTTCGGGGGTGGCGTCGCGAACGTCCACGATCTCGCCTTTGAAGAACAGGTCTTTCCCGGCGAGAGGGTGGTTGAAGTCCATTTTGACGGTTTCCGGACCGATCTCCAGCACGTAGCCGGTGAGGGGGCGGCCCTGTTGGTCCTGCATGGGGATGGAATTGCCCTCTTGCAGGATATCGTTGACGGGCTCACCGTTCTCGTCGACAAAGATGCTGATCGGCACGTCGATCACGTTTTCCTGGATGAAGGCCCCGTAGCCCTGCGGGATATTGAACTCAAACCCGTCGCCGACCTTGAGGCCGGCAATGTTCTTCTCGAAATCGGGCAAGAGCTGCCCGATCCCGTAAATGAAGGCCAACGGATCGTCGGCTTCCACTTTTTGGACGAATTCGCCGTCGGGGGCGTCCAGGTTCAGTTGGTAGGAAATGCTCACTACCTTGTCTTGGCTAACAGTCATGCAATTTGCAATTTCAGCATTAAAAAATCGCCCATCCTCTCAGCCATTCGAACGATGCACCACACCGGTCAAATCAGCCAAGGATCAGGTCGTCCCGCAAAAGTACAACAATCCGGCGGGAGGCCGAAAGATATAGGTGTTTCTTTCCGTTAGTGGTCATCAAACTCTTCGAGGACGCCGCCCATTTCCACGTATTTATCCAGCATTTCTTGCGAGCGTTCGTAGTCGCCCTGCAGGTCATAAATGGAACTGAGCAGATAGTAGCCTTCGAAAAAGTCATTCGCTTCGTCGATCGACTTCAAAGCGGCCGCTTCGGCATTATCCAGATCGTCCATTAGAAAATAGGCGTTGGCCAGGCCGAATTGGAAGAACGGTTCCAAGATATCGTAACCTTCCTCCTCCGCTTCGGCCATTTCAAGGGTGAACTGGAAGAGGTCCAGGGCTTCCTCCAGGCGATATTGGCCGTTGAATACCATGCCCAGATAGAACAGGGTCAGGGGATCGCTTTGACCGTCATCCAGGAGCATGTACAACAGTTCTTCTGCTTGCTGGTAATCTCCTTCGTTAAAGCTCTTTTCGGCCTTTTCTTTGAGCAACTCCACGTTCAGATTCCCTGCGTCGTCGTAAAAAGACTCCTCTTCCAGATTTACCTCACTGGAAATTCGCGCCCGCACCTCTTCTTCCGGCAAAAGGGGGAACTGGGTATTCTGCTGGATCCAGTCAAGCGTGATCTTGGAGTTCGAGTGCCAGTACATATTTTCCTGCGATTCCAGAAGCAGGCAGGTCTGAAAATACGGGATCGAGGCCTCGACATCCCCTGAATCATAGAGCATGGCCCCCATTTCGTACTGATACTGCGGATTGCCGGGTTCGAGATCGAGCGCATGCTGGCAGGCTGCCTTTCCCGGATCGTACTCTTTGGTGTACCGGTAATTGATCCCGAGCCAGTTCCAGGCATGGGCAAAATCGGGTTGCGCCTGGGTAACTTCGTTCAGTAGTTCGATCGCTCCCTCGTGGTCATTATTTGAATAAAGGGCTTGGGCGAGATCGAACTGAAAGTAGGGTTTCTGTTCGGCTTCGACCAGCTCGACAGCTTTCCGCAGCGGCGCTTCGGCCGCCTCGTAGTCTCCATTTCCATACATCAGGCACAAGCCTTGCAGGTTGTACGGCAGCGCCCACTGCGGCGATAATTCAGTGGCCTTTTGGGCATTCGTCAGGGCTTCCTCGTACTGGCCATTGTTGTAGGCAAATAAGGCCTTGTCGTAATACACATTCGGATTTTCCTGCAGGTACTCGTATTCTTCTCCCAGATCGTTCAGGAATTCGTCCATTTCCTTTTGCTGGGTAACCAGTTTTTCCTGCGCCTTGGCCGACTTGTTCGATTCGTAGTACTTGACCCGTTCCACCAGCGATTCGAAATTGAGCTGCCGCAGCTTGAAGGTCTTGTACAGGTAGTGGTCCTCGCCCAACAATTCGCAGGCGCGGCCCAGGTAGGCCGGGTAGAGCGAGAACTTGGGATCTTTTTTGAAATAGGTGGCCAATTGGGCCGAATCGGCCTGCATATAAGTATTGTACACCTCCTGCGAGCCGTCGGTCAGCGCGGCCACGAAGCTGTAGGTCAGGTCTTCCTTGTCGGAGGCGGACAAACTCTCCAGGGCCGTCAGCTTCCGGTAGTACCAGTTGGCGCAATCGCGCATGGGCTCCAACAGCTGTTGCTCCTTCAGCGCTTTTTCGAAGGCCTTTTTCCATTCGTCGGCTTCCGGGTTTGCAGCCGCAGCCGGCTGCTCGAGTCCGCGGGTGGTCACATTGCCCGCGGGGGCGGCCGTATTGTTCGAGGGGGCGGGAGCGCCTCCGGCCTTCACATAGGTCAACACCTGGTTTTTGTCGCCCACGGCAAACGGCAACTGGCTGCGAACGGCCTGGCTGACCTGCTCTTCCAGGTAGTTCTCGATCTCGACCACGGTGATCTCGCCGTTGCCGTTCTTATCGGCGGCGCCGGAAAGGCCTTCGACGAGGTAAAAGGAAAATACGCCGCGGCCGCCGCCCCAGTTCGGGCCCTCCTTCGACAGTTCGTTGGGCTGGCACGACAGCAGTTTTACCTCCTTGGAATACTGCTGGCTCAGGTTGGCCGTCACCGCGCTCGCACCGGGAAGTTCGCCGGCCCCTTCGCCCGACTTGCAGGCGTCGGTGATCAGGATGACGTGCACCTCCTTAGCGGAAAGGTCCTTAATGATGGTCTGCAGATCGCGCAGATTGAACGCGCCTCCGGCCATGAAGTTGTTGGGCGGCGAGTTGTAGGTGAGCAGATAACCCAGTCCGCTGCTGGTCAGCGTCTCCTTGTCGCCGTGCCCGGCGAAGTAGATGATGACGCGGTCGCCGGCCTTGCTTTCTTTCAGCAGCCAGCTGAACTCCTTGACGAGGTTGCCGGAAGTGGCCTGGTCGTTGACCAGCAGATGGACGTCCTTCGGGTTCTTGACCCAGCCGTGGTCGGAGAGGAACTTGGCAAAGGCCTCCGCATCGCGGTGCGCATAGTTCAGTTTGGGGATCTTCGGATCCTGGTATTTCGAAATGCCGACGATCAGCGCCCGGGTCGGAGGGGACTCCGTAGTGAAAAAGGCATCCTGAGCGCGGAGCATACACGCGATCGACAGAAAAAGCAACAGGGGGAGCAGGGATTTCAGCATCGGGAATTTAGGTTGTAGAGATGAAATTTTACGGAAGATAGGAAAATTCCGGGACAGCAGCCCCAGCCTCTTGCTATTGAGCGCAAAAGCCCTTAAATTGACTGCCGTTGTATTCCTTACCCGAACAAGAAACACTCGTTCACCTATTCCAGCCTTTTGTAGAATCTTGCCACGGAACGGATTCGTCCTGTAACCGTATTTTTCGTTCCGGCCCCGCCTGATACCCGAACGTTTTGTCCAATATCTGCCGGCGTCGCTCCGGCGTCCGACCTTAAAAACCGATCTATGCCCCTCAAGGAAACCCTCGAGCAGTTGCTGCTCCTCACCGACCAACTGGCCCCGCAGGAACTCGAACGATCCTCCTTCTTCGCCGACTTCCAGAAGCTGAATGCCTCCGTCTCCTCCGCCGATCTGCAGGCCGCCTCGACGCCCCGCTTCTCTTTCGAGAAGACGGAATTCCGCACGCGACGAACGCTTTCGGAAAAAGACCTCAAGCGGCTCGGCCGGGTGGCCGAAAAGATGCAGGAGGCCGAACGACCGGCCTATCGCATTTTTCGTCGGGAAGTGCCTCTCGCCCAATCGCTGGCGCCGGGCTCGCAGCCCGACTGGGCCGTTGGGCTGGCCCCGGAACGCTCGTTCGGCCCCTTCACCGGGCGCGACGGCCGCAAGTTCTGGTACGACTTCTTCCCCATCATCCAACTGATGCCGCTCTACCTGCCGGGGCAAAGCGATCCGGCCCTGCTCTTTTACGTCTCGAGCCTGCAACGGAAGATCAGTGTTGGGCTACCTTCCGCCAACCAGGTCATCCAACTCTTCCAGGGCGCCAAATACAACCTGGCCGGCAGCAGCATCTGGATCCGCGCCGACCTGCTGGCCAACGGACCGTCGACCAAAGACTACGTCGGACTCAAGATCGGCGGCGGGACGATCACCCTCAGCAAAAAACCGCAGAACATCGCCGGCAAACTGACCATTCCCGCCGGCGCCACCTGCACGGTCGACCTGAAGCTCAAACAGGACGCGCCCCCTACCCCCTCCGCCGGCAATTATGCCCGCGACGTGAAGGACGCTACCCTCGAACTGCCCAAGACCTTCGCCTTCCACTTCACCGCCGCCGCCAAGCAGATCGACGCCGTCGGCGACGCCAACTGGAACCTCTACGGACAAAAGACCGACTTCACTTACCAGGGCGCCTCGCCGGGTATCCACATTTCCCAACTGAAGACGGTCTTCATTCCGCTCCAGGCCACCAAGCCGGCCTTCCAGGTGAAAAAATCGAAGTCGTACTTCGCGCAGGCTGCCGGCAAAACGCAGATCCAACAGTCGGCCTGGGCCTTGCCGACCTCCCAGATCGACGTCAACCTGCCCACGCCCGCGCCGGGCATCGGGGGCCTGGCCATCGTGGCCGGCGAAGGGCTTTCGCTCAACTGGCGGGGCCTGCGCGACGGCCCCATCCACCTGCCCCAGCCGTGGATCATCCTGTATCCGGGGCTGCTGACCATCGCCGACCTGCAAGCCGGCAACCTCTATGCCAACCAGCGTTTTCTGATGTGGAAAGACGACGACTCGGTCTATCGCTCTTCGGTCGAGTTGCAGTTCACCGACTCCTTTCCTCTGTTCTACCTCGCCGGTAGCCAGGGCGCCGAGATCGTATTCGCCGAAACCAACGCCGAGTCGCGGCAAGACCGTCCGGTCGACGTGGCCGGGCGCGCCATGGAGGTCAAGACCAAAAAGTCGCTCTTCGTGCTGAGCTACACCGAAACCCTGCAACTGGTGTACCTCTACGACGACAACATCCTGGTCGACAACCTCGACCCCAATGTGCCGCTGCCGCAGCAATTCCCCAAGCCCAAGTCGCTGGCCATCCGCAACGCCCTGTTCACCACCACCCCGGTCAACGGCTTCCTGCTCTTTGCGGAACTGCTCGACGAGGAGATGATCGATCAGGGGCATTTGCTGCTGGTTTTCGGTCTGTATGGCATCCTGCCCTCCCTGCCCGACCCCTACGCCGCCAACATCGGTCTGTTCCGCACGGCCAACGACCGCGGGGTCAAGAGCCGCTACCTGGCCCTGATGCTGGTTTGCTACATCCCTTGGACGCACTCGACCGACGAGGAGACGGCCGACAACGTCCACACCAATTTCTTCATCCTGCCGCTGGGCCTCGGCGGGAAGAACCTGCTCGCCTCCGGCGACAACGCCCAGGCCGCACCCGATATAGCCACTCCCGGCGCGACCACCTTTGCCTCCAGCAGCCGGCAAAAGCCCCTGGAGCCCGAGTGGGACCGTCTCTTCTGGCGTTTCTACATCGAGCAGTTCGCCCTGCTCGACGTATCGACCAATGCCGACTGGATGGGCGTTAGTTTCGCCTGGTTCAATTCGCGCAGGGTCAGCGATAACGATTACGTTTTCTACCAGATCTACGGCGCCCAGGATACCGACGACCAGACCCAGGCCCTCTTTCCGCTGCAGGTGCAGGGCATGGACCTCATCGCCCAGGCCAAATTCGTGCGGGCCTTTACCGTACCACAGATCTCCTGGGAGCCCCTCTACAACCTGACCGAGCCCGATCTGCCCGGCCAGGACCCGCCCGACGGGTTCAACTTCTACCCCAACGACGGGGGGCCGACGCGCCTCTTCAACGACAACCCCAAGCCGGTACCCATCGCCCCGCTGCCGAAGATCGACGAACTGCTCGACTACTACCACAACATCCAAGGGCCTAACGGCTTCACCGGCGCACTCTTCACCCTGCCCTACGGCCTGAAGGCCTTCGCCGAGTTCAACAAACACCATCCCGACTGGGCAGATGTGGGATTGGGCCTGAACCAAGCCTCCTT
>JAGQXA010000992.1 GCA_020436865.1 Saprospiraceae bacterium
CGTAAAGGTACGAAAAATGGGGCCCTGCTTCCCAGGCTTTTGGCCTTCGATCTTTATGAGGCGTTGTTTTCACTTTCTTTTCGCTCTTTCCGCTCTCCGCCGTACCTTTGCGGCGATAAACCGACAACCTCATGCAACTAGACTTTTATTCCATCAATCGCTATGCTCTCATTACGCGCCTGACGCGCGACATGGTCGACTGGATCAATAGCGTAAACCCCGAAGACCCCATCGACTTCGATAGCATCGACGGGCACGACGACCTCGATGTGTTCCTCATACCTGAGTTCGATTCCATCGAAGAGGCTTACGAGTGGCTGCAGGAAAACTGCGAGCCATATCTCCGGTTCACCCTGGCGAGCTGGTGCACCGACGAGAAAGCCTGGCCGCAGCCGCTGAACTGGGCTCTGTTCGAACGCTTTCTGGAATACTCCCTGCAGTCGGTCGTGGTCGATAGCGTCGATGAGGAGTACGACGAAGAGTTCGACGCCGGCTTCGAAGCCAATTAGGCTCTCCCTCCGCTCGCACCTTCGCCCACTCTTTGTCCGCTGTGGAAGCGGATTGCAGATGCGCCTGGCGACATCCACTGGGCAGCCTATGACCCGATCCTTCCCAAATCTCAAATCCCACATCTCACATCTCATTCCCCACCCACACCTTCAGGTCAATGTAGTTGAAGAAGCGCTTTTCCTCGGGGTGTTCCGCCAGGGCCCCGACCTCCTGCACAAAAGCTTGCCGGAGAAGTCTCCGCTCAGCGGCAGGCAGGTTGATCGAGCGCTGCAGAAATTGCAGGAGGGCCGTTTCGGTACGATACAAGGCGCGACGCTGACGCAGGTAGCGGCGGGTCGAGAGGATGAGGTAGGAGAGGTGCTCCCAGTTGCCCAGGTCGAAATGGAGGAGTAAGTTGAGGATGCGGGTGAATTGGAAGACTTCGAGCACCACGTCTTCCTTTTCCTGCAGCAAGCGGCTGATCCAGTGGGCCGAGCGATCGTGCCGGCCGTCGAGCAGCGACAGGTAGGCCAGCAGGTATTCGAGGGTGACGCGATGGGGCTTTAGCAGGCGCGCTCCGAAGCGTTCGAGGCCGCGCTCGATCCCGGAGATGAGCGCCACCGCCTTTTCGATATTGCCGGTCGACAGCTGCCAGTTGATCTCCAACAGGTATCGCTGGCGGAACAATTGGGCTTCCAGGTCCTTGATCTGCCGGAAGGCCGGTTTCCCGGAAAGCGAGCTGAGCTTTTCCAGTCCGAGCGCCAGGGCTTCGAACCGCTGCAGCAACAGGCTGTCGATCAGGAAATTGTTGAAGGTGTGCAGATAGATCTCCGGGAACTGCTTGAGAAAGGAAGGAGAGTTCTCGAGCAGATGCAACAATTGCTCGTTGAGGAGATAGGCTTCCTCCGGCTGGCCGACGGTAAAGTAGTAGGTCGACTTGGCGCGCAGGAAGTAGATCTTGCTCTGCAGGGTCGTGGCTTGGTCAAGCTGTGAAAGCAGCGGATCGCGATTCAATGCGTCCAGGGCCTTTTGCTGCGCCTCTCCGGGCATTTTCTGATACTGTCGCTGTAGTCGGCCGATCTGCGTGGTCAGCCGCCAGTAGGCATTGGTGTTGCCGAGTTTCTCCAGGCAGCCGGCCTCCTCCCTGTACAGCCGCTCCAACTCCTTTTCCTCCGACCGGTTGCCCAACATCATCTTCTCCAGTTCGATCAGGTCGAGGAGCGGCCGGTACAATTCGAACTCGTGGGCCTTCTTCTTGTTGCGGCGGAGCAACTTGCGGGCCTGCTCCGCCAACCCCTTGGCGCGCAGGATGCGGATGTGGTCGCAGGCCCGTCGGACCTCGTCTTCGATGCTCCGGCTGCGGGCGGCGAGGAGGTCGTCGAGCAAGAGGAAGTACAGGTGGCGCTTGGCAACGCTCAGGTTCTTCCCGCCGCCTTTTTTCCGCAACTCCCGAAGTAGCGCCCCCTCGTCGAAGACGGGCATCTCCAACAAGCTGCGAAACAGCAACCCGTAGTGCAGGTCCTTTTCTCCGATGCGGAGGCTGAAATGGCGCCTTTCCGAGGGCGTGAGCGACTGCACGAGCTCGAAAAGGTCGGGAGATGACATTTTCATCGCTTATCAGGCTGAATTTTTGCCGGCTGTAAGATATATTAAAATATTTTTATAAAATAATGAAAACATTGATAACGAATACTTTAAAGAAAAAAAATCGTCTTTGGAAATATTATTTATAAACCTCAAATGACTTCCGATCTGCCCCTTGTGCGCGTACTTTTGTAGCGTACTTCACCGAGAAATCATCCGATCACAACTATTTTTGACATGATGACGAGAACTTTTTCCTTTCTATGCGCTCTCCTGATCGGCCTCGGGGTCTTGCCGGCCCAAACAGGCGAATGGGAGATCTTCCGAAGCCCGGAGCAGGTCAACGATTACCTCGATATGGGCGATTACTTCTGGCTGGCCACCAATAATGGCGTGTCCCGGCTGCAAAAAGACGACCTTAGCAGTGAATTCTGGTCTATAGAAAACTCGGATCTGCCCTCCGGCCATATCCAATCCATCGCCGTCGATCAGGCGGGCACGGCCTGGATCGGCACCTACGACGTCGAGATCGCCCGTTGGACGGGCGACGATTGGGAACAGATCGCTCTGCCGGAGGAACTCAAATCCGACAATGCCCAGAATCGCCTCTATTTCCTGGAATTCGATCAGGAAGACCGCCTCTGGGTCGGTACGCACACGGGCCTGCATCGCTTCGACGGGCTCGAATGGACGACCTGGAACCAAAGCACCACCGGCGAATTCATCGGCGACGTCTGGGCGATCGCCTTCGGACCCGACGGCAAGGTGTACTTCAACAGTTTTTTTATCTATGAACTCGACGGCGACCAACTGACCGACCTTTCGCAAAACGATTTCCACCTGCTCTCGTATGGCGAGGCCTATCTCACCATGCAGGACAACAACCTGTGGTTCGCTTCGCCCGCCAATAGCCTGGCGCGCTATAGCGAGGGCGAATGGACCATCTTCCCGCTCTTCGATTCCGA
>JAGQXA010000257.1 GCA_020436865.1 Saprospiraceae bacterium
CACCGCAACGAGGTGCTGCACGAGCATCTGTACGAAGTGCCGTTAAAGACGGGCGACCTGATCCTGGCCGAGGTGAAAACGCACTACCTGTCCAAGCTCAAACAGCTGGAATCGGAGCAGCAGTCGCCCTTCGTCGTGCTTTCGGAAGACCCCCTGACCGACTTCAACCGCCCGCACTTCGTGCTGGTCGTCGGCGTGATCGGGGCAGTCGTGCTGAGTGCCTCGACCGGGCTGATCTCCATCCTCGAAGCGGCTATCACTGGCGTACTGGCGCTTGTGCTGCTGGGCGTGCTGAACATGAAAGAACTCTACGAAGCGATCAACTGGAAGGTGATCTTCCTGCTGGCCGGCTCGCTCAGCCTGGGGGTCGCCATGCAGAACAGCGGCCTCGACCGCTCGATCGCCGGCTTCCTGGTCGGCAAACTGGGAAGCATGGGGCCGACCGCCGTCATTTCCGGGCTCTATCTGGCCACCGCCCTGCTTACCGAGATCATGTCGAACAATGCCACGGCCGCCCTGCTGGCCCCGATCGCGATCGCCGTGGCCGGCGCCATGGGCCTGAACCCCACCCCTTTCCTGCTGGCGATCACCTTCGCCGCTTCCGCCAGCTTCATGACGCCGATCGGGTACCAGACCAACACCATGGTTTACAGCACCGGTGAATACCGCTTCACCGATTTCACCCGGGTGGGATTTTGGCTGACCTTGCTGTTTTGGATCCTGGCCACTTTGCTTCTACCCGTTTTGTACGCTTTTTGAGGGAAAAGTGACGCAAATCCGCGTTTTTTTGACATATTTATCCTAAGGGCATTCCTTTCTGCGTTCTACACACAAAACAAACACGATTATGCGAAGTCTAACGATCCTTTCTATCCTCGCAGCATTTCTCCTCCTCCTTCCCCAGAACACCACCGCACAAGAATCGACCGACCCCATCCACACCATCCAGATCGGCACCTTCATGCAAACCGATCTTTCGCAATTCGCCAGTCTGCAAGACATCGGCTACCTCTACACCAACGCCCTGGGCAACAACCTCTTCCAGGTGTTCATGGGAGGGTACCGCAGTACGGCCGATGCCGAACGGGCGCTCTCTGCGGTGCGCACCCGAGGATTTCTCGACGCCTTCGTCACGCGCCTGCCCACCGACCGTGGCCAGGAAGTGGCGGTCATTCAGCTCAGCCTGAAAACGGCCGGACGACCGATCGACTGGGAGAACTATACCCAAGCCGGCCCGCTATACACCATTCTCGACAACAACTACGTCAAGATCGTTACCGGAGTATACGGCAATGAGGCCGCCGCTGTGGCCCAGCTGCCGCAAATGAAAAAGATGGGCTACCACGATGCCTTTGTCAAGATGATCAACTCTGCGCTGCTGCACGAGGTAAGCCTTCCATCGGCAACACCTTCCCCGGCCAGCAGTTCGGTTGCCTTTAAATCCGGTACCGAGAACGTGCCTACTTCGTACGATGCCCCGCAGGGAGCGATCGATCCCGGCATGTACCGGGCTGCGGCAGAAACGACTACCGTCAGTAAACCCGAGATCCGCGGTAACGTCAAGCGCTCTTCCGTTCTGGAGTTGCAGCGTTTGCTCCAAGACAACGGCACTTACAAGAGCGGCCTCGACGGCCTGTACGGCAACGGCACGCAAACCGCCTTCGTAAACACTAAGAACAACAACCAGCAGATCCAGAAATACCGAATGCTTGCCGACAACCTTCAGGAAACGAGCATTTCGGGCGACCAACATCCTCTGCAATATGCGGTCGATCACCTGCTTTCTGAGCCGGCCCTGGCCGGCCAGCAACTGTCCGCTTCTTCCGAGCCGATCGCCAAGGCGTATCGCGCCTACATGACCTTCCTCTCCCGGGGCCCGGGGCAGGAGGTCAATTCGCTGATGAACACAGCCATCCGCGAAACCTTTGCAGCCCCCGGCGCCCGGCGGTTGCCGCGCTTCGACCATACGGCCAG
>JAGQXA010000258.1 GCA_020436865.1 Saprospiraceae bacterium
AGGCGGTAGTTTCTCCGGAAAACCCCTGCCAGGTGGAAGGCCAGCGATTGCAGGGCGCCGGTTTTCAGCAAGGCCGCGCTCAGCACAAACATGAACGCCACCGTGATGGTGGCTTTGTTGCTGAAACCATTAATGCCCTCCTGCGGAGACACCACCCCGCTCAGCATCAACACGATCATAGCCAGGAGGGCGACCAGATCGATCGGTAAGGCCTCCGTGGCGAAGAGGATCAAGGCCACGACAATGACGACCAGGGTGATGATGGCAGCTATACCCACGGGAATAAGACTTGTTAGGGGAGCAAGTTAACCGAAAAGACAAATAAATCCTACTAAGTTGGTATGATTTTAAACGCCCCTTTCCATAGGTCAGCGATCAAGAGGTTGCCTCGATCTTCCAATGTTGCGCTACCACTAAAGCTGAGCGAATAGATCTTTTGTGCCCTTTTGTTTCTTATGTGGTTGCGTTTGAACCACATAAGAAACAAAAGGGCACAAAAGGGATGGTGTAGGTGGGCTCGAGAATTCGATTGGAAAGGAGGCTATTCCTCCAATAGCTTCAGGACATTGCTTTCTTCGAGGATATCGAGGGTGGCCACGCGGATGCGCAGGAAGACCTTGCGGATGACGCAAGTCTTTTCGTCGGCGCATTCCGGACAGGCTTCGTAGAAGTTCTCCGACACGCAGGGGATCAGGGCGATGGGGCCGTCGAACACGCGCATGATCTCGGCGAAGGTGATCTGTTCCTTGGGTTTGCGCAGGAAATACCCGCCGGAGCGCCCGCGCCGGCTCTTGAGGATGCCGGCGGCCACCAGGTCGCGCAGAATGGCTTCCAGGAACTTATGAGGAATTCGTTCGCGCTCGGCGATCTCCGAGGCCAACACCGGGTGTTCGGCTTTCTGCCGGGCAATGTAGAGCACGGCCTTGATCCCGTATTTCGAACGCTTGGAGAGCATGAGCCGGATGAGTTTTGCGGTGGCAAGTTACGGAAAAAGGGGGAGGAGATGGGAGGTGTGGGATGACGAAGGTTTGTGGTTCTTACTAATTGTGTAAAACCCAAACGCCCCGCCGCCCGTTATGATAATAATCCCGATCCGCTGCGCCAAATCATCGCTTATGGAAACCTACGACACGCTCTCACAAGCCTTGCAAGCCCTGCAGGCCCGCGGTTATACTTACGATTTCAACCTTGTGGAGAATTGCATTGACTGCTCTGAACTTCAGAAGTCCTTTCAGGCCGACCAGTTCGAGGTCGTCGAAACCTATCGCTTCGAAGGAATGAGCAGTACCGACGACAGTTCGGTGCTCTATGCGATCGAAGCTACCGACGGCACCAAGGGCACTCTGATCGACGCCTATGGCGTATATGCTGATTCGCTTTCGGAGGAAATGCTCGCCAGGTTCAGGTTCCGGCGCTAGGCCTTGTCAACTATTCCGGTGGCGCGGCTGTTGTTTCTTAGTATACCCGATCGACAATTATGGATAAATTATTCATGGTGGAATTCGATCTGCCGGAGGAAATGAACGAAGAGTTTCTGCGGCTGGTCCCCGAACAACGCCAGTTCATCAACTACCTGCTGGCCGAAGGAAAGGTGCAATCCTATTCCCTGGCCCTCGATCGCTCCCGCCTCTGGATCGTCATGGTGGGTAAGACGGAGCTCGACATCATCGAGGTGATCGACCGTATGCCCCTGCAGGCTTATCTCGATCCATCGATTAGCGAGCTGGCTTTCCATAACAAGCAGGAGCACGTGCTCCAGTTTTCCCTCAACTAATTTTTTTTCTCAAAAACTATCCTTTCCATGATGCGTTTAGTTGCATGTTCAACTAATTTTGCCGCGCATGGAAAGATCTCCCTCCGCCCCCTTCGATTCCCTCGTATTTCTGACCAACCGGGTCGGCAGGCTATTGGCTAACCGGATCGGCGAACGTTTTGCGGCCGGTGAGCACGGTCTTTCCATGCCCCATATCGGCATCCTGGCCGACCTGTGGGTGCAGGATGGCGTGCGTCAGCAGGATCTTGCCGTGTCGGTCATCAAGGACAAGGCCACCATCGCCCGCGCCCTGGATACGATGGAGCGCTGCGGAGTGGTCGTGCGCAGGGCCGATCTTCACGACAAACGCAACAAGCGCATTTTCCTGACCGATAAGGGCCGGCAGATCCGCGAGGAACTGCTGCCGGTTGCCGACGAGGTGATCACGGAAGCGACCGCCGGCATACCTGCCGCATCGGTAGCTGTTTGCAAGGAAGTGCTGATGCACCTGTACAAAAACCTGTTCCTGCAGTCCACCCAGCCCGACCAGACCCGTTCAAGTTCCATAATCCGTCCACCAAAACCAGGACAATGAGACCACTTACCGCTCGCAGATTAGGCGTCGTCGGCGCCTTTGTCGTTTTGGCCGGCGCTTTTGCCCTCGCCAATGTGCTCAGCAAAATGAAAGAACCGCCTAAGCGGAAGACCTTTCAGCAGGGCTTACCTACGGCAGAAGTGCTTCCCGTACAGAACGCTTCGCTTCCGGCCAGCCTCGACATCCAAGGCACCCTGGAAGCCTTCGATAAGGTCGACCTCTTCGCAGAAGTTGGGGGTACGCTGAAGGCTACCTCCCGTCCGTTCAAAGTGGGTTCCTATTTCCCGAAAGGGGAGGTGCTGATCGCCATCGACGACGAAGAGGCCCGCCTTTCGATCCTTTCCCAGAAAAGCAGTCTGCTCAATGCCATCACTCAGCTGATGCCCGACCTGAAGATCGACCATCCGCAAAGCTTCGAGCAGTGGAAAAGCTATCTCGACGGTTTCGACCTCGAGCAGCCGATCCGGCCATTTCCCCAGCCGCTGAGCGAACAGGAGAAGTTCTTCATTGCCTCGCGCAATCTCTATACCCAGTATTATACCATCAAGAGCGCCGAAACGCGCCTGGCGAAATACACCCTGTCCGCGCCGTTCAACGGCGTGCTCACCGAAGCCCTCATCAATCCCGGCGGGCTGGTGCGTACAGGCCAGAAACTGGGCGTGCTTATGAATAGCGGGGTTTACGAACTGGTCGGTACCGTGCCGGTGGCCGAGCTAAAATACGTACAGCCCGGCAGCCGGGTAGAGCTGGTTTCCGACGATATCGAAGGGCGGTGGAACGGCCGCGTGAAGCGCATCAGCGATCAGATCGACCCGGGTACGCAAACGGTCAAAGTGTACATCGGCGTAGAGGGCAAAGACCTGCGAGAAGGCATGTACCTGCGCGGCACGGTCGATGCGGGGGCCTACAAGCAGGCGTTCGAACTGCCCAGAAATCTGCTCGTCGGCCAGGATGGGGTCTACGAAGTTCGCGACAGCACGCTGGCCCTGCGTAAGGTGGAAGTCTTGCGCTATTCCGAAGGCTCGGTCGTCGTCAGCGGGCTCCCGGAAGGCGTCCGGCTGTTGGGAAAACCGCTATCGGGGGCTTTCGACGGCATGAAAGTACAAGTGGCCAACTAATCTCTCACCTCAGCGAGTTCGTACTATGAAAAGCATCGTTCAGTACTTTATCAAATTTCCGATCGCCGCCAACCTGCTGATGGTGGGCTTGTTCCTGATCGGCATTTTCAGCTTGCTGAACCTGAAATCGACCTTTTTTCCGGAAGTGGAAAGCCGCATTATCAACATCCAGGTGGTCTTTCCCGGCGCCTCGCCGGAAGAGGTGGAGGAGGGCGTGATCAACAAGATCGAGGAGAACCTGAAGGGCATCACCGGTCTGGAGCAGGTAACTTCCGTTTCGCGCGAGAACAGCGGTACGGTGGTCATAGAGGTCATGCGCGGCTATACTACCGACCGGGTATTGCAGGACGTCAAGAACGCCGTCGACCGCATCAGTTCCTTCCCGGTAGGCATGGAACCGCCCGTCGTTTTCAAGGTCGAGAACCTGGGCTTCGCCATGAGCTTTGCCATTAGCGGGGAGGTCGACCTGCGCACGCTCAAGCGCTATGCCCGCGAGGTGGAAGACGACCTGCGGGCCATCGAGGGTATTTCCAAGGTGAGCCTCAGCGGCTTCCCGGAAGAAGAGATCGAGATCGCTTTTCGCGAACGCGACCTGCGGGCCTACAACCTGACCTTTCAGGAAGCGACCCAGGCGGTGCGCGAGGCCAACCTGCAGCTCACCGGCGGCACCGTTAAAGGTAAGGAGGAGGAATTGCTCGTGCGGGCCGACAGCAAAGGCTACTTTGCCGAAGATCTGCGAGAGATCGTCGTCAAGGTATCGCCAGAGGGCGGGATCGTACGTCTGCACCAGATCGCCGATATCCGCGACCGCTGGGCCGACAACCCCAATCGCAGCTTTATGAACGGCCAACCCTCGGTGGTGGTGACCGTACAAAACACCCTCGAAGAAGATATGATCACCATCACCGACAAGGTGAAGGAATACATCGAGAACTTCAACGCCACGCACGAGGTCGTGAAGGCCACCATCATTCGCGACAGCTCGATCATCCTCAAGCAGCGGATGGAACTCCTCACGGAAAACGGCCTGCTGGGCTTTTTCATGGTGCTGATCCTGCTGGCTATGTTCCTCCATTGGCGTCTTGCCTTCTGGGTGGCCCTGGCCATTCCGATCTCCTTTGCCGGGATGTTCCTGGTGGCCAATATGATCGGCATCACCATCAACGTCATCTCCCTCTTCGGTATGATCCTCGTCATCGGGATCCTCGTCGACGACGGCATCGTCATCGGCGAAAGCATTTACCAGTTGTACGAAAAGGGTACTCCGCCGCTAAAGGCCGCCGTAGAGGGTACCCTGCAGGTCTTGCCGGCCGTGACCTCGGCGATCCTCACGACCATCATTGCCTTTTCCGCCTTCCTGTTCATCGACGGCCGGCTCGGCGATTTTTTCGCCGAAATGGCCATTGTGGTCATCTTCTCTCTGGTCTTTTCCCTGATAGAAGGCGTACTGATCCTTCCCACGCACGTGGCCCATTCGAAAGCCCTGAATCCCGACCGCAGTCCGAACCGCATTCAGGACGCCTTCGATCGCTTCATGGGTTGGATGCGCGACCGGCTTTACAAACCCACCCTGCGATTTGCCATGCACAATAAGCTGCTCACTACGGCCGTGTTAGTGGCGGTGCTGATCGTGACCAACGGCGCCATGAAAGGGGGGATCATCAAAAGCACCTTCTTCCCGGTGATCGAGCGCGACAACATCGTGGTGAACCTTCAGATGCCCGCCGGAACCCGCGAACACATCACCGAAAACTGGCTGTCGCATATCGAGCAGGCCACCTGGGAGGCCAACAAGGAATTGAGCGATCGCTTCTTCCAGGGTGAAAAAGAGGCGATCCTAAAAGTGGAGAAAAGCGTCGGGCCGACCACTTACGAAGGCACGATCAACGTGACCATTCTCGACGGGGAGAATCGCGATAGCCTGACCCTGCGCGAAGTGATCAACACCGTGCGCCGGATCGCCGGTACGATCCCCGATGCCGAGCAGGTGGGCTTTTCCAGCCAGACGCCTTTCGGGAAGCCGGTCTCCATTTCGCTCGTCGGTGAAAATGCGGCTGAACTCGACCGCGCAGCCGCCAAGGTGAAGGCCGAACTCAGCCAGCTGGAAGAATTGGCCGATGTCAACGACAATAACCAGGCCGGCCTGCGGGAGATCGATATCCAACTCAAGGAGAAAGCCCACTTTCTTGGCCTGAGCCTGCAAGACATCGTCGGGCAGGTTCGCCAGGGCTTCTTCGGCAGCGAGGTGCAGCGCCTGCAGCGCGGCCGCGACGAGGTGAAAGTGTGGGTGCGCTACAGCGAAGAAGACCGCTCCGACCTGGCAAACCTGCGTGAAATGCGCGTGCGTTTTGCCGATGGCCGTGAATTTCCCCTTTCGGAAATTGCCGAGCTATCGGTCGACCGGGGGGTAGTCAGCATCAACCACCTCAACGGCAAGCGCGAGATTAAGGTGGAGGCCGACATCGCTAAAGACGACGTGTCGGTGAGCGATCTGACCACCAACCTGAAAGACGAGATCGTGCCGGGCATCCTGGCTGAATTTCCGACGGTGACGGCCTTGTACGAAGGCCAGAATCGCGAGCAGGAGAAGTCGCAGCAGTCCATGCAGCGGATCATCCCCATCATTCTGTTGCTGATGCTCTTTTCCATCGCCCTTACCTTCCGCTCGATCAGCCAAACCGTCGCGGTATTTCTGCTGATCCCCTTCGGATTCATCGGAGTGGCCTGGGGGCACTATCTGCTCGGCCTGCCGATCAGCTTTTTCTCCGTGCTGGGCATTATCGCCCTGGTGGGCATCCTGGTCAACGACGCTTTGGTGTTCGTTACCACCTATAACCAGAACCTGAAGGAAGGCATGAACCAGATGAATGCCTTGTTCGAGGCCGGGCTGTCGCGTTTCCGGCCCATCGTGCTGACCTCTGTGACGACCTTCGCCGGGCTGGCGCCACTCTTGTTCGAGAAGAGCCTGCAGGCGCAATTTTTGATCCCGATGGCCATCGCCGTGTCGTTCGGCCTGTTGGCTACGACCTTTATTATTCTGATCCTGTTGCCGGTGCTGCTCATCGTGATGAATCGGTTCAAAGTGTATGCCGCCCAGCTTTGGAACGGCGTGAAGCCGAGCTACGAGGCGGTCGAGACGGCCACTCCCGGCGACGGCGGTTACGAATACCTGTGGTACGTGCTGATCGGTTTCGGGATCGTGGCCGCCGGATTGTCCTTTTTTGCCTGATCACCAAACCGAAAGAGATACTTATGAAGCGAATTGCGGTAGACATGGATGAAGTGATGGC
>JAGQXA010000259.1 GCA_020436865.1 Saprospiraceae bacterium
ACTCACACTCAAACTCACACTCCTTTCGGTGATAAAAATCATGCTTGTTTGCAAACATTTGTCATTCTCCCCGAGGGCAGCATTGGCCATCTTGTCGGGGTAGAAAAATGAAACAATTGGTAACCCTTTAATCTGGAATCTGCTATGGCCAATGTAAAAGAGGTCAATCTGACCGACCTGCACTTCGAGCACAAGCTTTGGAATAACGAACTGAGTTTCTTCGCCGACGAGACCGTCATCTACGAGCACCGGCTGGAAGAACTTGTCCGCCAACCCCACGAGCGGGAAATGCTGCCCCAGCTGGAACATTTCCAAAATCAGTTCATCCGGCAAAAAGAGGTCATCGACACCTTGCAGCACGATATCAACGCCTATGAGCACCGGCTCACCCTGCATGCCGAAGCCAATCGCGAGTCGACCGAAGAACTCTTCTTTAAAGATCATACCGAACTGCGGGAGCGCATGGAAAGCTTTCGCTCGATCTATACCGACCTGAAAAAGCGATTCCTGCAATTTATGGGGCGGTGGATGTGACCCGGGTCCTGCTGCTCGGCGCATACGGAACCGCCGGCATGGCCATCGCTCGTTATTTACTGCAGGAAACGACCGATTGCCGGCTGGTGCTGGCCGGCCGACGAGCCGCCAAACTGGCCAAAGCCCACGGGGCTTTGGCCTCCGCTTTTCCGGATAACCCTCCGGAAGTTCTGGCGGTCGACCTGGCCGACGCCTCCTCGCTGACGGCCGCCTTCCTGAACGCCGACTTCGTCATTAATGCCGCCTCCGCTATCGAGCATACCGAAAAGGTGATCCAGGCCTTGCTCGCCAGCGGGGTCGCCTATCTGGATACACAACTTTCGTTGCCGGAAAAGACCGGCCTTTTGCGCACGTTTGCCCAGGCATTGCGAGAAAAGGGGGTGGTTTGTATCACTGACGGCGGTTTTCACCCCGGCGTGCCGGCCGCCCTCGTGCGGTATGCCGGCCAGCAACTCGATCGGTTGACCGAAGCGCAGGTATACAGCGCTTTGCGGATCGACTGGGCCGCGCTCTCGCCTTCCCCCTCGACCCAGGCAGAGATGATGGCTGAATTTCGCGCCTTCCGGCCGATGCTGTTTCGCCGGGGGCGCTGGCAGCGCTTCTTGCCGCTCTTACCCTACCGGCGCGACTTTGGCGAACCCTTCGGCCAGCAAAGCATGACGCCCATGCACCTCGAAGAAATGGAAGGGCTCCCGGAGCAATTCTCCAGTCTGCAAGACACCGGTTTCTGGATCAACGGCTTCAATCCGGTGCTCGACTACTTCCTTTTGCCGCTGATCACGGTGGGCCTGTTCCTGAGTCCGCGTAGTTGGCAATCATTTTGGTATCGCTTGTTCCACTGGGGGCTGCGTTTTTCCCGTCCGCCCTTCCCCGGCGTGCGGCTCGATCTGGAAGCCCGCAACGCTGAGCGATCGATACACCTTCGCCTCTTTCATCCCGACGCCTATGCGATGACGTCCATCCCGGTGGTGGCCTGCTTCCTCCAGTGGAAAGCGGGCCTGATCAGGGAACCGGGCCTTCATTATCAGGCTCTGGTCGTCGAGCCGACGCGCTTTCTGGAGGATATGGGGAGGATGGGGGTGGAGGTGAGGTAATAGAGGGTCCAGAGGTCCTTGGATCCGAGGCTCCTCTGGTACGATCTTGCCGAAAATCCCAGCATAACT
>JAGQXA010000260.1 GCA_020436865.1 Saprospiraceae bacterium
AGCTGGGATGGGGCAGCTCCGATGCCTGGCACAACGAGGTGTTCTCCGATCTGAGCGAAGCCATCCATGTTTCCACCTCCATCCTGCTGAGCCCCACCACGCTGAAGAGGGTCTGGGGAAAGGTCAGTTACGGCAGTTCGCCCAGTATTAACACGTTGAACACGCTGGCCCAGTTTGCCGGCTACGACAATTGGCTGGATTTTAAGAATCGAAGGCCTCCCTTGCGACAGAAGCGCATCGTCGACAAGCGGGTAGTGCGGCGGGGTATTCTCCTTGCAGTGGCGACGATCGTGGCCATGGGGGTCATTTCCCAGTTGTCCATGGTCGACATCGGATCCGCGATCGGACCTCCCGCGAACCCGGATCAGATCGGGTTTTCCAGCTACCCGATCGCGCAAGGGCTGCCGAACTCGGTCCTGTTCGACCTCGATCTCAAAGGGATCGATTCCGATAGCATTTACATCCAGCAGTACTGGGACGAGACCAAGACCATCAAGCTCCGCCGAGGGCAAAAACAGGCGACCGGGATCTACTACTACCCGGGCTATTTTCGCGCCAAGTTGCTGGTCGACGGGCATATCGTCAAAGAGCACAACCTGTTTATCCGGTCGGGAGGCTGGTTGGCTACGGTCGACTACCGCCCTGTTCCGAAGTACATTCCGGGCGATCGACTGGGGGACGGACCTCTTCGACTCCCCGACGAAACCCTGTTGGAAATAGCCGGGCTGGAACAGCCGCACTATTCCGGCTTTCATCTGGTCGACGATCTGCGCCGGGTATCCGCCGATCGCTTCTCGTTGGAAGTGGCGGTGCAGAATAGCTATCGCGAAAAATGGGCGGTGTGTCAAACGATCAAGGTGCTCGTGCTGGGAACGAAGGGCGCTGTGATCGTGCCCTTTTCGATCCCCGGTTGTGTGTCGGACCTCGGGCTGATGGTGAACGAGGTGTCCCTGTCCGGGAAAGAACACGATCTGTCTGCTTTGGGAGCCGACTTTTCCAGCCCGCGCAGGATCCGGCTGGCGTTGCAGGACCGGCGGCTCCGGATCTACCTCGACGGACAGTTCGTTTTCAGCGTCGACTACGCGGAGCCGCTCGGCGAATTGGCCGGACTGCGCATCCGCTTCCTGGGCGCCGGAGAGGTCCATTCGCTGGACCTGTTCGACGCCGAAGGTGCGCCGGTTTTTGAAGACGGCCTGAATCCTCTGCCGGGCTATTCTTCGAGCCGGGGAAGCGGTTTGGAGACTACTGATTGATCGTCGTCAGTCTGGAGACGTACACGCCTAACGTAACTCGATCCTCGAAATCGTTTTTCGATCGCCTGACCGGCATCATTTCCTATTCCAGCGAATTCGAAAGCTTCGACACCACCAGGTCGAACACGCCGCCGGCATGGTTGGACTGCGCACCCCCGGATACACCCGGAAAATCCGCGGAGGTCGTTTGACCCATAAAGAGCATATTTCCGGCGCCGTCGAAGGTGAACACCGGCTCGTATTCGACCCCCGTGCCGCCCAGGAAAGTGAATTGGTTCAGGTTGGCGAGCGATAGGTCGAAACGCGCCAGGAAGAAATCGTTGGATCCTTTCTTGACCGCTTGCAGGCCCGTAGCGCCCCTGATTCCGAACAACTTCTTTGAGTTGGTCTTTCCCGCGATGTACACCTGATTGGCGCCGAGGGCGATATAGGCGTCGGCGTCGGATTTATTGCCGCCGGCATAAGTGGCCACCGGAGCAGAAGTGAGAGAGGTCATCTTCACGACTACCAGGTCGCTGGTTCCTCCCAGATAGTTCGGAGTACATCCGGAGGAGGTGGAAGGGAAATTGATAGAGGTCGTTCTGGCGGCCGTGTAGATCTGGCCGGCTGCGTCCATGACGGAGTGCTGATTGTCTTCATTGCCGCTGCCGCCGATATAGGTCGCCTGGATGATCTGATCGAGGTTGGCGCTGACCTGTACCGCGACCAGATCGTTCTGGCCGCCGCCGAACGTACTTTGAGCGGAGTTTCCGTCAATACCCGGGAATCCGGAAGAGGTAGTCGTGTGCCCGACGAGGTACAGATCGCCGGAGGGATGCCGCATCAGGGTCGGCAATTCGTCGTCGCCGCTGCCGCCGACGTAGGTAGAAATGAAGGTGCCGGCCGGCATTTGATTGGTCAGGTCCAGCCCCAGGCGGGTGATGGCAAAATCTTCCGTACCGCCGGCATGGATGGATTGTGCACTGCCGCTGCCGATGCCCGGATAATCGGGCGACGACACATAGCCGCCGAGGTAGAGAACGCCTGCCGGCTCGTCGATGATCAGGGAAGGGCAGAACTCCCCGCTGCTGCCGCCGAGATAGGTGGATTGGATCATTGAGGTCAGATCGGAAGATAATCTGGTGATGAAATAATCCATGATCCCTCCCCCGTAAGTCTGTTGCAGGGAACTGGCATTCATCCCGGGGAAATTTTGGGAGGAAGTCAGTCCGGCTACATAGAGCTCGTTATTCGGACCGGCCACGATCGTGCCGACGCCGTCCTTCTTATTGCCGCCCAGATAGGTGGTTTGCACGACGGCCGTCAGGGAGGAGTTGAGCTTGGAAATGAATCCGTCGTTGCTGCCGCCCGAGTTTGCCTGGTAACCGCCGGCGGTACCGGGTATGGAGGAGGAATTGGTACGGCCGGCAATGTAGACCGATCCGTTGTGGTAGAGCACGGCGCCAAAATCTTCCGTGCCGGCTCCGCCGAAGTAGGTCGACTGCACGATCGGGTCGATCGTGAGCGGAAGGTCCGACCGGTAATCTGCGGATGAGATCTGGAAGCCGTAAGTGAACTCGTCGATCATCCGGTAGCTGACCGGCACGGAGGTCTGCTTGCCGTCGATCTCCTGAAAGGCGACCGGCTCCGAGAATTCGATGGCGCCCGGACCGGTTTGCATGCGGAGCGTTCCTTTGGGGCTCGGCTGTATCTTGTTAGGCCCGAGCAGCGGAATACGAATATCATCGGGGTTTCCGCCGGGCGACACGGTGAAGATCTTTTCTATATTCGAGCTCGAAGCGATCAGAGAAAGTTCGATCCCGGAAAACACCTCTCCGAGAGAGATGACTTTGGCGGTGGGCACCGACGATTTCCATTTGGAGGGATCGTTTCCGAGGAAGTAGGATACGTTCGTTTCCGATTTCGAAACGACAGCCGGGTACTCGCTCCCGATGCGGAACCGTTCGAGGACAGCCCCGTATTCAGCTGAATGGTCGGCAGGGGGCACGGGATATACGATCCCGTTTTTCGTGATCAGGACGCGGCCGATGGCGATGTCGACGAAGTACAGGACCTCGCTGTCCATCAATCCGTCGTTTTGCACGAACGGCAGGCCGATCTCTTCGGAAATACTTACAGGAGGCGTTAAGGAGTTGGAGGCTGGGTTTTTGTCGGAGGTTGCGGATGAGAACAAAAGAAAAACCAGGGCAAAAATGCCGCAAAGTAGAAGTTGCGCCTTCATATTACAGGGGCTTTAGATGTTTGGGCAATAAGGATCTATTTTGATCCCAATTATAAGGTATGCCGGTAAAAAATGCCCGCTTAAGAACTCCGGATCGGGCAAATAACCCTTAAAAAGTCCGGGCTTCGTCAGGCGCACGACTAAAGCGCGGGTCGTCGATCTCCGACTTCGGCGGCTGTGCTAGGATCGGACAAATGACCGGTTTCCAGAAAACCACGAGCAGCTGTCGGACCGCCCGCCGCATCTCTATTGCAGATACCTGATATCGTCGATCCCCAGATCGACGATGCTCAATCGCCGCTCTCCAAACAGGTATCACAAGCAGCAGATCTGATACTTTTTGCCTAATTTTCAGGGTCATCCAGAATCGGCTGCCTTGAAGACTATCGGACCGCTCGCTGCCATCTTTCTTTTTTGCATCGCGGATCTCCCTGCTTTCGCACAGACTCCGGTGATCCACAGCGACCTGGTGAGTGCCGTGTACTCGCTGGCGGTATTGCCGGCCGGCGAGCAGCCCATTCGCATGGTCACCGACGGAACCGACCTGTATTACGCCAGTCTGCTGGGCGATATCAAGAAGGTCGACCTGCCGGGCGGCGTGCTCACGACCGAGTACACGACGGCTGACCATGGCCTCGAACAGGTGTTCGGGATGGAGTATTACAACGGCAAGCTGTACCTGACCGGATTGGTATCCTCCGGCGATACTGCCTGGGTCGGTTACCTCCAATCCATCGAGCTCGGCACTGGCCTGGTGACCAACCTGGCCTATACCGATACCCTGTATATCGCCAACGGATTCTACGACCATCGCTTCAACTTTGTGTTGGCCAGTCCGACCGGACAGCACCTTTACGTGCACATCGCCAGCCGAACCAATCACGGGGAAGTGCAGGAACTGGCCGGCGCCGGCGGCACGGCAGGGCTGCGGGAACACTACCTGACGGGAAAGATCTTCCGCTTGCCGATCAGTCCAGGTTCGGCCATTCACCTGCAAGACGACAGTTTGTGGGTGGCCAACTCGCCCTATCTGTTCGCCCAGGGCCTGCGCAACGCCTTCGCCCCGGCCTTCGATGCCAGCGGGAATTTCTACGTGGCCATGAATTCCGACCGCCGCGATGTGCCGGAACCGGTATATCGACTGCAGGGAGGCGAGCACTGCGGCTTCCCCTATCAGATCGCCGGATTTTACAACCCCTTGCGCGACGACAGCTACCAGCCGGAACTGGATACCCTCCTGAAGGACCCACCGGCCAATAACGAGGGATTCTACGATACCGATCCGGCCTTTCCGGAGCCGGCTCCGGGGCTGGTCTTTAAAGCGCCCTTGCTCAATCTGGGGCCGGATGCCGACCAATGGCACAACGC
>JAGQXA010000261.1 GCA_020436865.1 Saprospiraceae bacterium
ATGCCGGCCAGTTCGCCGCCCGGCGTGAAGGTGCTGTCGATCGCGTACTTGTCTTGCCAGGCCGCGCGATTGATGTTCGACTCGGCAAAGGCCTTGAGCTCTACCGAAAAATCGAGGCTGTCCAACTCGCGCATCTCCTGCTTTCCGTTGACGGCCGTCGTTTTCCGGATCGAATGCGCCTGCTGCTGCAGGCGCTCCATCTGCTGCTCGAAGTACTGGTGCAGGTCAAAGTAGCGATTGCCGGGCAAGACCTTCTCCGCTTGATTCCGGCAGGCCACCACACCTCCCACCAATGCCAGGATCGGTAGTATCTTTTTCATAGTTTTAGCTTAGGATCGGCTGATCAACACCTCGCCGTCCATTTCAATGGGAGTGTCCAATCCCATCAGATTCAGGATCGTCGGGGCGATATCGGCCAGTTTGCCGTCGTGGAGCCGTTCACCAGCCAGGTGCTTGCTCACGTAAATGCAAGGGACGGGATTTTTGGTATGGGCCGTGTTGGGCGATCCGTCGTCGTTGATCATATAGTCCGAATTGCCGTGGTCGGCAATCACGATGGCTTCGTAACCGAGTTCGAGTGCTGTGCCGAGCAGGCGCTGCAAGCAGCTGTCGACCGTCTCGGCCGCTTTCATCGCGGCCTTGAATACGCCCGTGTGGCCGACCATATCGGTATTCGCATAGTTCAGCACCACAAAATTGGGGCGGTTCGAACGCAACTCCTCCACAATGGCGTCGGTCACTTCGTACGCGCTCATCTCGGGCTTCAGGTCGTAGGTCGCCACTTTGGGCGATGGGATCAGGATGCGGTTCTCGCCGGGAAAAGGCTCCTCGCGCCCTCCCGAAAAGAAAAACGTCACATGGGGGTACTTCTCCGTTTCGGCAATGCGCACCTGCGTCTTGCCAAGCTTGGAAAAGATCTCCCCGATCGTGTTCTTTACATCGTCTTTTTCGAACAACACCCCTACGTTCTTGTAAGTGTCGTCGTATCGCGTCATGGTCAGATAGCGAAGCGCGAGCTTCTGCATCCGATGGTCAGGCATATCTTCCTGCGTCAGCACGATCGAGATTTCGCGAGGCCGGTCGGTGCGGAAGTTGAAGCAGATCAGCAGGTCGTCTTCTTGCAGCGTGGCCTTCGGACGGCCTTCCTCGTCGACACAAACGATCGGCTTGAGAAACTCGTCGGTCTCGTTGCGTTCATAGCGGGCCCGGATCGTGGCCGACAGATCGCGACTGGCTTCGCCCTCTCCGTTCACCAACAGGTCGTAGGCCAGTTTGACCCGCTCCCAGCGCTTGTCGCGATCCATGGCGTAATATCGCCCGATCACGGAGGCGATCTCCGCCGCCTGGTCCTGGATATGCTCCTGCAGTTCGTTCAGGAAACCCAGCCCGCTCTTCGGATCGGTATCGCGCCCGTCCATAAAGGCATGGATAAAGACCTTCCTGTTGCCGGCTTTCTGGGCGATATCGCACAAGGCCTTCAAGTGGTCGATGTGCGAGTGCACGCCGCCGTCGGAAACCAGTCCCATAAAGTGTACGGCCCGGTCGTGCTCCCGGGCCTCGGCCAGGGCTTCCTGTAAAAGCTCGTTATGATGCAGTTCCCGGTCGCGGATGGCCTTGTTGATCCGGGCCAGTTCCTGATACACGACCCGCCCGGCCCCAATGTTGAGGTGGCCGACTTCCGAGTTGCCCATTTGCCCTTCGGGCAACCCGACTTCCTCCCCGAACGTGACCAGGGTCGAATGGGGGTAGCGCTCGAACAGACTGTCTACAAAGGGCGTGTGGGCCTGGGCGATGGCGTCGGAGGCCTTCGATTGGCCGAGGCCCCAGCCGTCCATAATGACGAGTAAAAAATGGTCGGTCTTCTTCATAAGAGTACAAAAATAGCAGTTCTGGTGAAAAGTGCCCTCCCGCCCCTCCGATTTCGGCGGGGCGCGGAATTGTCTACCGATTTACACTTTTTTCGGCCGCCAAACCGTTACAAAGGGCAGGTTTCGGATTATTATTATGGAAACCAGAGGATTAGGCACTCTTTGAAATAGGTTTCCCGTTACTTCGCTTTAAACCGAACGTCAAAAGGGGGTCAAGTGTTAAAGAACAATTTGTGTTTGTAACACCTGTTTAATAGTAGTAGCTTTATTTGGCAAAATCCCATGTCCTACAAAAACAAATTCTTTTGCTATGAAAAATCTGATCTTGCTGTTCCTGCTCCTCCCCGCCTATGCGGCCGTTCAGCCGGATATGTCGGGCATTAGCCAGGCCCTGCGCAACGGAAATGCAGACGCCCTCGGCGCCTACTTCGGCAGCAGCGTGGAAATCTCGATACTCGACAAAGAAGACCGGTACAACAAGGCGGAAGCCGTCAAAGTGCTGAAGGACTTCTTCACTCAGAACCGGCCTTCGGGCTTCAACCCGGTCCACAAAGGGGTGTCCAAAGGCGGTAATCTGCACTACAGCATCGGCGAAATGCAAACACCGAAAAGTACCTACCGGGTGTACCTCCTTCTGGAGGAGGGCCAGGACAATTACATCATCCAACAATTGCGGATCGACGAGCAATAATAGGCCGGGCGTTCCGCATCGATAAACTGCGCGCGAGGGCAACGGAAACCATCCGTTGCCCTCGCGGCGTTATGAGGGGATTGGGTAATTGGGTTATTAGTTGATTAGGCCAATCCCCAATTCCCCAATAAACCAATTCCCCAATAAACCAATTCCCCAATCACCCAATCACCCCCAACCCAAACAACGCAAAGTCGTACTTCACCGGGTCGGCCGGGTCGAAGCGGCGCAGATTCTCCGTCAGTTCCAGCACGGCCTGCCAGTCGGTTTGCCGGCGGTGTAGCAAGCCCAGGCGGCGGGCGATGCGGTCGACGTGCACGTCGAGCGGCATCAGCAACTGTTCGGGGCGGATCCTGTTCCAGCATCCGAAGTCGACGCCCTGCCGGTCCTTCCTGACCATCCAGCGCAGGAACATGTTCAGACGCTTGCAGGTGGACTTTCGGGCCGGCGTGGCAATGTGCTTGCGGGTGCGCTGCGGTGCATCGGGCAAGGAGAAAAAAAGCTCGTGAAAACCAAGCAAGGCCGAACCGGTATGCGGGGCATCCCAACCCAAATGCCGCGCGAAGGCGTCTTCCAAGGTGTCGTGCGTTCGATAGTAGCGCTGCAAGAACTCGAGGAAGTACAAAGTGTCGGTGGCCTGAAAAGTGCGGTGTTTGAAATCCAGAAAGCGCCGGCGATCTTCTTCGCGGTGGTGCAGGATGAACTCGTAGGGCTGTCCGTCCATGCGTTCGATCAAATCCTCGGCCTTGCGGATGATCGTCTTGCGTTGCCCCCAGGCCAGCATGGCCACCCAAAAGCCGATGATCTCGATGTCCTGCAGGCGATCGAAGCGATGCGGAATGCAGATGGGGTCGTCCGGAATGAACTCCGGCCGGTTATAACGCGCGACGTTTTTGTCGAGGAAGTCTTTGAGGTCCAATGACATGGAAAAATATTATTTGGAGAACAGCGGATTCCGGCCACTAGTCGTTACCTTTGTGACGCTTTTGAACATCTCCGCACCTTATCACCTTTTGGTTCAAAGGTTTTGGAATTATGACGGCAACACTCACCTACACTTTAGTTCTGGCAGCCATCTACTTCGGCAAGAAAGCGATCCACCTCCTCGACCAGGAGTGAGTCTCCGGTCTTTCACTTCTTTCCCTCGGGCAGTTCATACAGGCGAAAACGGGCCAGTCCGCTGCGTTGCAGCAAATGACAACACGATACCCAGAGTACGCCCAATCCGTATTTCATGCTTCTGGAAAAATTGATGGAGGAGGCCTCTTTGAAGTATTTCGTCGGACAGGTCACTTCGGCAATGCCGAAACCGGCGTAGATGATCTGCGACAGCATCTGGTTGTCAAAGACGAAATCGTCGGAATTGGCCGAGAAATGGATGCTTCGCAGCACCTCTCCACTGAATGCCCGGTATCCGGTATGGTATTCCGAGAGCTTGTGGTTGACCAACAGGTTTTGGACCAGCGTCAGGAAGCGGTTCGCCACGTACTTGTACAGGGGCATTCCCCCTTTTAGCGCGCCGTTGCCCAGAATGCGCGAGCCGAGTACCACGGGATACAACCCCTCCCCGATGATCTGCACCATGACCGGAATGAGCTTCGGAGTGTACTGGTAATCGGGATGCAGCATGATCACGATGTCGCCGCCTAGCTCGAGGGCCTTGCGATAAAGCGTCTTCTGATTTCCCCCATATCCCTTGTTCCGCTCGTGCTTGATCACCTGCGTGATGCCGATCTCCCGGGCCAGCTCGGCCGTGTTGTCGCTACTCGCATCGTCGCAAAGGATGACCTCGTCGACCAGATCGAACGGGATCTCGCGGTAGGTCTTTTCCAGGGTCTGCGCGGCATTGTAAGCCGGCAATACGACGATCACTTTCTTGTCTTTATACATCCCGAATTCGATTCGATTAACCTTCTTCCCTTACTGGCGCAACTCGCCGCCGCAAAGATACGGATCCACTTTTCGGCCGGGAAATTTGAACAAAGGGAATTGTCGGCAGTTGTTTGCCTTAAAAGCCATGATGAAGAAGTACTGGAAGATCGCAGGCCTGACGCTCCTCGCATTGATAGGCCTCGGCGCCCTCACTGCCTGGGTGGCAAGCCGGCCTTTGCCGGAGGGCGTGCAAGGGCCGCAAGCCGATGCTCTGGCGCAGAAGATGCTCGAATCGGTCAATCAGGAAGCCTGGGATTCGACCGCTTGGGTGCAGTGGACGTTCGCGGGGCGACGGCATTTTCTCTGGGATAAGGAACGGCACTTCGTGCGAGTGGGCTGGGGCGAACGCGAAGTGCTGCTCAATCTAGAGGAGATTAGCGGCCTGGCCTTTCGGAATGGACAGGCGGTCGACGATGAAAAGAACGACAAGCTGGTGCAAAAGGCTTGGGCCGCCTTCTGCAACGACTCCTTCTGGCTCAACGCCGTGGTCAAGGCCTTCGATCCCGGTACCGAACGTCGCCTGGTCGATTGGGAAGGCCGGTCCGCGCTCCTGGTCACCTACACCAGCGGAGGGGTGACTCCGGGCGATTCCTATCTTTGGCTGCTCGACGAACAAGGGCGTCCCGAAGCCTGGCGCATCTGGGCTTCGATCCTGCCAATCGGAGGCGTTCGCTTCCAGTGGGAAGACTGGACGCAGCTGCCCGGGGGCGCCTGGGTGGCCACCACGCGCAAGCATCCGCTCCTGACCCTGAACGTGACCGACCTGCAAGCCGCCGGTTCCTGGCAGGAGTTGGGCCTGTCCAGCGACCCCTTTGCATCGCTCGTGCCGTAATTTCTGCGCAAAGTCATACCTTGAGGTCGCTTATGAAGACGATCCAGATCAGCTGTCCGCTCGATTCGCTAAAAGGTACGGTCGCCCTGGCAGGGTCCAAGAGTATCAGCAACCGGGTGCTGATGATCCGGGCCTTCAGCGGCCGCGATTTTCCCATTGCCGGGCTCGGCAATGCAGCCGATACGGTGACCCTGCAGCGATTGCTGGCCTCGGCGGCACAAACTTCCGTCGAACCGCTCGACGCGGGGCCGGCGGGCACTACTTTTCGCTTTCTCACCGCCTATCTGGCAGCTCAAGAGGGTACGCAGGTGCTGACGGGCTCCGAACGCATGCAACAGCGGCCCATCGGCCTGCTGGTCGACGCCCTGCGCGAACTGGGCGCCCGGATCGACTATCTGGAAAAGGAGGGCTATCCGCCGCTGCGCATCCATTCCCCACAAGGCCTGGGACGGGTTGCCGTGCTGTCGATCCCGGCCGACACCAGTAGTCAATACATCACCGCCTTGTTGCTCCTGGCGCCCACCTTGCCGGCCGGTCTTCAACTGAAGCTGGAAGGAACGATCGTCTCCCGCCCGTACATCGAAATGACGCTGCGGCTCATGCAGTACTTTGGGGTTAGACACCGCTGGGAAGGAAATCTCATTGCAGTGCCGCCGCAAACCTATCAGCCTCAGCCTTTCCGGGTGGAGGCAGATTGGTCGGCGGCCTCGTACTACTACGCGCTGGCCGTTCTGTTTCCGGATACAGACCTGGCGCTTTGCGGGTTATATGCCGATAGCCTGCAGGGCGATGCGGTGTTGGCAGAAATGATGGAACCCTTTGGGGTCACCACCGTTTTCGAGCCGGAAGGTGTGCGCTTGCGCAAAAACGGGAAGCCGCTCCCGCAGGATTTCGAATACGATTTCTTGCGCTGCCCCGACCTGGCGCAAACCCTGGCGGTCATCTGCGCGGCTGTCGGGGCAAGGGGCCGGTTTAGGGGGTTGGAAACGCTGCGCATCAAAGAGACCGACCGCATTGCTGCGCTGCAGGCCGAACTGGCCAAAGTGGGAGTGGCGCTTCGCGCCGAAGACCCGGGCCAAGGATCGTTCGTCCTCCAGGGGCGGG
>JAGQXA010000993.1 GCA_020436865.1 Saprospiraceae bacterium
TCGATCGACAGGAAATCGCGATAGCCATCGCCATCCGGAGAGAAGGTGGTGTAGGGAAGACTGATGGCCCCACTCGCGCCGCCCTCGTAGGGCAGGTACTGCGAATTGCGGGCCGTGGGCGTGCCGTACCCGGATGCGGCGGCGGCCGACTGCCAATTGGCTGCCGATTGGGTCGGGCTGCCGGGATCGACCCGCTCCAGCGAAACGCCACGCGTCTCATCCAGTAAGGGGTTGTGCAGTTCGTCGGAATAGTCAAAAGCATCGACCACCAGGGGTTCTCCGCCGGGGCCGGCCGTGTAGAGGGTGACATTGCCGCTCCGGTCGGGAAAAACGGGCAGGTCGTTCTGCAAGACCTGTTCCGGGACCAACACGGTATAGCGGGCCAACACATCCGACGGATCTTCCGTGAGCACCAAATAGGTGGCGGGAAAGAACAGGCGGTCGACCGTTACCGGCGCAATGGAATCGCTACTACCCATGATATTGCCAATCACCAGATCGCCGATGTTGAACAAACGTTCGGAGGCATTGTACAACTCCAGATAGTCGTTGCCCCCCACTTGCGGCAGATAGAGCAGCTCGTTGATCAGGATCTCTCCAGCCTGAGGCTGAACGGGCAGGCCGAAGGTTTGCACCAACTCTTCTCCGATGGGATTGCCCACACAATCGGTCAGACCAGCGTCGATCATCAGGAAGTAGATCCTTCCCGCCTCGAGGGAATCGAGGAGGGTTAGGGTTACGACGTTCGACGGACTTGGGTCTTGTTCTGCGGCGATCACCTCGACCGCCCCGCCGTCGATCAGGTATTGCGATGGATCGCTCGCCAGCAGGGGATCGAGCGCCTCCTGAAAGGTCAGGGTCAGCCGGGTCGGGCTGTCGGGAAAGATGGTCAGCAAGGTCGGCCCGCTGTCGTCGGGCGCCGAAGCCAGTACGGAATTCGGACGCCCGGGGGTGCCGCCACCGAGGTTCTCGCTGGCCCGCCAGTTCTCCGCTCCGCCGCAGGGAGCGGCTGGATTGATCAGCTCGAGCGACCAACCGCCCTCGTCCTTGTCGCTTTCGCGGTACCACTGATCGGTGTAGGGGACGCGGTGGATCAACTCGCCGAAGGCATTGTACAATTGCAGATCGTCGCCGGCGTTGTTCAGCGCCGGGAAACCTTCCAACCCCAGCGTTGCACCGCGGTCGGAAAAGGCCGCCGCTTCCTCCGGATCGCAGACGATCAGGAAACTGTCGGGCATTAGTACATAAGGCGGAAAAGCGTGCGGTGTTCCCCCGTCGGAGAAGGTCCAGTCTTCCAGTTCGATCGCTTTATCGCTGCGGTTGTACAGTTCGATGTATTCGGCCTCCGGCAGCAGGAGAGGCGGCGAGGGATCGGCCATGATCTCGTTGATCAGGACATCGAAAGGCAAGGCCTCTTCCAGGGCCAGGAAGGTGAAAGAGGCCGTCTGTACGCTTCCCATATTGCCGCTCAGATCGGAGATGCCATCGGTTTGCAGGGTGTATTCGGTCATATTGGCGAGGGCCGTTCCCAGTACGAGGCGCACCTGCGACGGATCGGCATCGGCCA
>JAGQXA010000262.1 GCA_020436865.1 Saprospiraceae bacterium
AAATCACTCATGAAATGGGTGAGTAAGGGGCATATCTCTTCCACTTCCTCCATGCCGCTGTTGTTGTTCGGCAGCAGTTGCGGCGAAGTGGCTGGACTGATAGCGCTCAGGGCGGATGAAACTTCCTTTGATTTCTCCTCGTCGGGAATGTACTCTTTCTCTTTTTCCCGCTCTTCTGAGCCGTCTGCCGATCCCTGTTCGGAGAAGAGAAGAGGCTTCAATAGGCCGATGGCAGACTTCAGTGTTTGTCGGTCTAATTCACTAACATCAGAGTCTTCTAGTCTGCTATTCAGCGCCAACCAAATGTCCAGCAACTTGTTTTTGTCACCTTCTCGATACTGTTCGAATAGGTCCATAAACTCCGAGATGGATGAGAGCACAACGGACTCATCGCCATCTGAGAAGTTTACGGTCACGGGCCATCTTTGAATAGCAGGGGTTCTTTCAGAGAGAAGGGCAGACTTCGAGGATATGGCTTCCCGGATCTTACGATGCTGGATTGCCAAAGGGCGGTTGTCTTCAAAAGCCTGGAAGGCCCTATTTGAAGGAGTTGCGCTCTGAGCGGTGCTGGCCGGAACAAAACCCGTCGACTTCTTGGAGCGATCTATGCCCTGTTTCATTCTCTAAATATAGTCATCTTGCGGATTATTCCGTACTTCATGGATCGTTCCCTGCCCAGCGATAAATATCCGCCGCGATGCGGGCCGATTCTTTGTAAATGCTTTCCAGGATGCCGGTGGAGTAGGCGTCGAAGCCGAGGAAGTACAGTTGGGGATGCGAGGGCGGGGCGATCGAGGAGGCCGGATGCCCGTGTTCGTTGAGAAGGCCTTCAGCCTGCTCGACGAAATCCTGCACACGCGAGTGGTAGCCCGTGGCGAGTATGACGGCATCGAAGCTGTCGGAGGAGCCATCTGCAAAGCGAACGCCCTTTGGAGTATAGCGATCGATGCCCGGTTTGACGGCGATCTTGCCGGCCTTGATCTGAGCGACCGTGCCGATGTCGATCACCGGCGTTTTGCCTTTGACGCGCAGTTGTTTGGCGGGTGGCAGGTCGGGGCGTTGAATGCCGTAGGGCGTGAGGTCGCCGATCGCCAGCTTTTGCACCTGTACGCCGATCCAGTCGCCGATCGAGGTAGGAAGTTTGTTGAGCAGTTTGGCCGTTTGCTGGGTAGGGCGGCCGTTGAAGTCGCGCGGCACGATATTCACCGGACCCCTGACGGATAGCGTTGCTTCCACTCCCTGCTCGTAGAGGTCGAGTGCGATCTCGGCGCCGGTATTGCCCATGCCGACCACCAACACCTTTTGCCCCAAGAAAGGTTGAGGGTTCTTGTATTCGCGGCTGTGGAGGACCTTGCCCCCGAACTCGGATTCCCCCGCGTACTTCGGCCGGTTGACCACCCGGTTGAAACCCGTGCATACCACCACTCCCTGTGCCTCGAACTCCGTACCGCGCCTGGTGGCGATACGCCAGTGTTGGCCCTCGCGGCGAACGTGGACGACCTCTTCTCCGAAATGGGGCTCGAGCCTCATTTCCCGGGCGTAGTTCTCGTAGTACCCGACCAGTTTCCGGCGGGGAATATAGCGTGGAAAATCGGCCGGGAAGGGCTGGTGGGGCAAGGCAGAGAACTCCTTGATGGTGTGGAGGTGCAGGCGATCGTAATGTTGTTGCCAGGCATGGGCGATCTGTTCGCTTTGCTCGAGCATCTCGAAGGGAATGCCCATTCTTCGCAAGCGGCCGCCCATCGCCAGACCGGCAGGGCCCGCTCCGACAATGAGTACGGTGCTGTGGCGCATGGACGAAAGTTAGGAAATTTCGCGGAAACGCGGGGACGAGAAAAAAGCAGCCACCTCTGATGAAAAAACTCTGACTACTGGTTGTGCGTTCACGTTCAATGAAAATAGTCGGGTGACTGCCTTACATTTTTGGTCTTGGCGTCGGGTAAAAGGGTGATCTCCGGTGGAACGCAAAATAGCTTCGTCTTACACGTAGGTAGCTGCTTTACGGGCACTAAAATAAGCCTCTGGACACAGAATTGCTGACAAATGCAGCCAGTCGCGCGCTTCATGAAGCCAACCGCCCATATGCTGCAGCAGACGGCTCGTTGCCGCTCGGCAGAATGCCGTACCTTTGTAGAGAGAAAAAATGCACCTCTTGCTATGGAGCGATGGTTGGCCAGATACATCCCCAATCCGGAATGGCGACTGATCGTCGTCATCGCCGCGATCTTTTCGCTGCTGCGGGTGGTCACCTCGCTGACCATGTACTGGGAACATGCCCTTCTGGCCAAAGAGCTGGACTTCTGGCCCTTCGTGCACGGACGTGTCGTGGCCTGGTTTGTGGCAATGGTGTTCGTGGTCGTGATCGTCAAAACGACCAATCGCTTTCTGATCGAACGCCTGTCGTGGTCCCGGATCATCGGCATTCACCTGGGCATTGCCGTGATCATGTCGCTGTTGTGGTACACGACCTACATCGCGGTCATGTACCTCTTTTGCCAGATCGGCGAATGCAAGATGGACCAGGAAGACAGCAATTTCCTGGCCTGGTATCTGCAGAATTTCAACGCCCTGTTCATTCTGTATCTGCTGACTGCCAGTCTGACCTATACTTACTACTACATTCGGCGCGACCACCATCATCGGATGCGCCAATCGAAAATGGAGCAGCAGCTGCTGACGACCCGCCTCATGGCGCTCAAGTCGCAGCTGCATCCTCATTTCTTGTTCAACACCCTCAACAGCATCGCCGCCCTGGTGGAGATCGATGCCGATCGCGCCAAGAATATGATCGCCGATCTGAGCGGCCTGCTGCGGCGGGTGCTCGAGTACCGCGACGATCATCTCATCCGCCTGCACGAAGAGCTCGACCTGCTGCAGAAATACCTCGATATCGAGAAAGTGCGCTTTTCCGAACACCTAGAGATCGACCTGGAAGTGGAAAGCGGCCTCGACGACCTCCTGGTACCGGCCCTGCTGCTGCAACCGCTGGTCGAAAATTCCATCCAACACGGCTTTTCCGCCAAGCACCCCCAACTGCGGATCCAACTGCGCATCTTCCGGCAAGCCGACCGCCTGTTCTTCGTACTGACCGACGACGGGAAGGGATTGTTGGAGGAAGATCCGGTCGCCTTGCGCGAAAAGGGCGTGGGTTTGCGCAACACTTTCGAACGCCTGTCGTCTTTATATGAAGATGATTTTCGTTTTGAAGTGAAGAACCAGGAGCAGGGCGTGGTCAATTTCCTCGATATTCCCGCACAAACGGTTCCTGCCCTGGTATGAATTCCTTCCTACCCCGGCCCTATGATACGAACCCTGATTGTGGACGACGAGGCTCTATCCCGCCAGCGCATTCGGCGACTTTTGCAGGAATTTCCCGTCATCGAACTGGCCGGTGAGTGCAACAACGGCCGCGATGCGGTGCAAAGCATTCGCCGGGAGCAACCCGATCTGGTTTTTCTCGACATTCAGATGAAGGATATGACCGGCTTCGACGTCCTGGAGCAGCTTGGCGACGACCTGCCGCTGATCATCTTCATCACCGCCTACGATCAGTACGCTCTGCGGGCCTTCGACTTCTTTGCGTTCGACTACTTGCTGAAGCCGTTCAAGGACGAGCGTTTTGCCCGCTCGGTACAGCGGGCGCTCGAACAGTTGTCGGGCCCACGCGACGATGCTCCGCTCCGCGAATTGTTGCAGTACCTTCAAACCGCCCCACCGCCGGCCCCGCGCCTGTTGCCGGTCAAATCGGCCGACAAGATCGAGTTTGTCGAGCCGGCCGACGTTCGCTACATCCTTGGCGCGGGCTATTACATCGAACTCTATTGCGCCGAAAAACGACACCTGCTGCGCATGCCGTTAGGGCAGATGCTGGACCAACTCGACCCCCTTCACTTCTTGCGGATACACCGGTCGGCCATCATCAACCTGCGCTTTCTCGATTCGATCCAGCACCTCGGGCTGGGCGAACTGGAGGTCGTGATGAAAGACGGGAAGACGTTGAGGGTCAGCCGGAGCTATAAAGGCGATCTGCTGGAAAGGCTGGGAGTGGGATGAGAAGAAGGCCCGTTCCGACTGCAGAAAGCGATCGGAACGGGCCGCGCGGGGGATCAGTTGATCACATTCTTGAAGCGCGGGCGTCTGGGGGTTACGTCGCCCAGGCGGGCCTTCTTGGCCTTTTCGTAATCGGAGTAGTTGCCTTCGAAGAACTCGACCTCCGAATTGCCCTCGAAGGCCAGGATGTGCGTGGCGATGCGGTCGATGAACCAGCGGTCGTGCGAAATGACGATCACGCAACCGGCAAAATTGTCGATCGCCTCTTCCAGGGCGCGCAAGGTGTTGACGTCGATATCGTTCGTAGGTTCGTCGAGCAGCAGTACGTTGCCCCCATCTTTGAGGGTCATGGCCAGGTGTACGCGGTTGCGCTCGCCGCCCGACAGCACGCCGACCTTTTTCTGCTGGTCGGACCCGCTGAAATTGAAGCGGCTGATGTAGGCCCGCGCGTTGATGGAGGTGTTGCCCACTTCCAGGATCTCGTTGCCGCCGGAGATGACGTCGAACACCGTTTTTTCCGGCAACAGGGCCTCGTGGCTTTGGTCGACGTACGAGAGCTGCACCGTGTCGCCGGTCGCGATCGTACCTTGGTCGGGTTGTTCCTTGCCCATGATCATGCGGAAGAGGGTACTCTTGCCCACGCCGTTCGGACCGATCACGCCCACCACGCCGTTCTTGGGGATGGAAAACGACAGGTTCTCGAACAGCAGCTTGTTCCCGTAGGCCTTGCGCACCCCTTCGGCGTCGATAACGACATCGCCCAGCCGGGGCCCCGC
>JAGQXA010000263.1 GCA_020436865.1 Saprospiraceae bacterium
AGGACAAGCAGCGCAAGCAAACGCCCTCCTTCCGCGTGCTCCGCATCTACGACGAAGGCAGCACCCTGTCGGACCTTCGCACCGAACTGACCAATGCCATCCACATCAGCGGCGAGGAATTCAGGGTCCTGATCTACGGTGGACTGAGCAACGATCTTCGGCGTGAACTGGCCCCCTGAGCCAAGGCCTTTCCGGTCAGAACTAATCCCCATCGGATTTGTTAAGATAGCCTGAATCGAATACCTTTGCAGGCTGAAGAACCGGTCACAAATCGACGAGTCATGGCAACCGTGAAATTCACATTCGAAGACCCCAACATCTCGCCCGTAACGGTCGAGAACGTTGAAGAAGGATATAGTATACTGGAAGTGGCCGAGGACAATGGCGTGCACCTCAATCACAATTGCGGTGGCGTTTGCGCCTGCAGTACCTGCCACGTCTATATCGAGGCCGGCGACGACTTTCTGGAAGAGATCTCCGACAAAGAGGAAGACTTCATCGACCGCGCCATCAACCCGCGACTGGAATCGCGCCTGGGCTGCCAGTGCGTCATCCTCGACGACGATGCCGTGATCGAGGTGCAGATCCCCGATCAGTCGCGGATCATCGGGCACGAGCATTAAAAGCACTGAAAAAACAAACGACATGGGTTTTGAAGATATCGACAACCTACCGATCACCTGGTCCGATCACGAAGATATCGCCATGCGCCTGTACGAGCGCTTCGGCGACGAATTCGGAGAGGGCAAGATCTACCGGATCCGCTTCACCGAGTTGATCGAATGGGTCCTGGAAATACCAAATTTCGAGGGCAAACGCGAGGAGTGCAATGAGGGGCACCTCGAACAGATCCAGGCCAAGTGGGTGTACGAGTGGAGGGATAATCAGTGAAAGGAGAGTGAGAGTGAGAGTGAGAGTGAGTTTGAGTTTGAGAGTGCGTTTTGAGTAAAGCGAGGATATGAATTTTTTGGAAAAATTCCGCAAGATCCACACCTTCATCTTCGACCTTGACGGCGTGCTTTGCCCGGGTCGCTGGTGGGTGGATGGGTCGGGAGAGCCTCAGCGTTCGCTCCTGGTACGCGATCTGTTTGCCCTGCGGCAAGCGGTCGAGGCCGGCTACCGGATCGCGGTGTTTTCCGAATATCACCTGGGGCCGATCAAGAGCCAGCTACAACATTTGGGGATCGAGGACCTTTACGCCGCTTTTCCGGAAAAGCTGGACGCCTTCCGTCAGTTTTCGGAGAAGTATGAGCTCGATCCGGTGGGCATCCTCTACATGGGCGACGATCTGCCCGATTACGAACCGATGCGGCGAGTGGAGCTGCCGGCCTGTCCGCACGACGCCATACCGGAGATCCTGCAGTTGAGCCAATACGTCTCCCCGCTGGGCGGCGGAGAAGGTTGCGTGCGCGATGTCGTCGAAAAGGTCATGCGAATCCAGCGCAAATGGCCCGTCCTTTAACCATAGCGAAATCCGCGTGGATCTACGCCCGCCTATTCCGGCTTCCCAATCTGTTGATCGTCGTACTGACCCAGTACTTGTTGGTCTTTTTGGTCCTTTATCCCGCCTATGGGCGACACGACATTTCCCCTGCATTGACTGCCCCGGAGTTCTTTTTGCTGAGCCTGACCACCGTCGTCATTGCGGCGGCGGGCTACCTGATCAACGATCTGTTCGACGAACCAATCGACCGGATCAATAAGCCCGACCGGCAGGTGATCGGCGCCCGGGTACCGACAAGTGTGGCTCGCCGCTGGTATTCCATCCTGTTCTTTGGCGGGCTGCTGATCGCCCTGTACCTGGCCGCGACGACGCATAACCTACCGCTGCTTGTCCTGTATCCCCTGGCTTTCGGATTGTTGTGGCTCTATTCGCGGCATTTCAAGAAACAGCTGTTGATCGGCAATCTCGTGGTGGCCTTCTTCTGTGC
>JAGQXA010000264.1 GCA_020436865.1 Saprospiraceae bacterium
ATCCGATCACTTAATTCGAAAATTCGGGGGACCTGCGCAACGACAGTTTGCGCGAAAAACAGACAGGCAGATCTGAGTCCTTTTGCCAGCAACCAAGAAATTGTCACTGATAATCAATGAGCTACAATTTTTTCCGCCGGAAGGTCGCAACAGATGGCCGGAAGAAAGCACCAAAAAAAAGAGGGCCTGAAAGCGATCACTTCCAGGCCCTCTACCGGTTTGGCTATCGTGCCGCTCCTATTTGATCATTTCCAGGATCCGCTTGGCGGCTTGGGTTCGCTGGGGGCCGGTGAGCACGGAGCCGTCGGTCAGCAGCGTAAGCTCCTCTTTGGCCTCCGTCCAGGCTTCCTGCCGGAGGTAGGTCAAGGCCAGGTACCAGATGGCCTGATCGTTGATCTCGAGATTAGACTTCAGGGATTGGAAAATGCGGGCGGCCGGCGTGAAGTCCCCCAATTCCAGGAAACAGATCCCCAGCAAGAGAGAATCGCGGGCCTCTCCGGCGCCGGTTTGCAGATAAGACTCCAATTTTTCACTGGCGCCCCGGAAGTCCTTGGCCTGGTACAGTCGTTTGGCCGCCTCGCGATCGGGAGGGTTCTCCTCTCCGCCGCGCAGCTCCTCGAAGGGGGGCGTCTCGTAGTAACTGGCAAAGATCTGATCGGGGGCCGCGGGTTGCAGCAACCACCAGATGCCGACACTTACCAGGATGAGCAGCGAAGCGGCCAGCGCCAGAGAGCCAAAGCGGGGAAACTTTCGCACTTTGGCGGTTGTGGAAGGTACTGTTTCTTTGCCGCTTTCCTCGGCCATGAGTTGGTCGAGTCGCGCTCGCAACCGGCGGTTGCCGGATTCTTCGATGCCGGACATAATTTTCTTTTCCATAGCAAAGGCTTCGGCGAAGGCTTCATCGGTGGCGAGCTTCTCTTCAAACGCACGGCGTTCCTCTGCGGAAAGATCGCCCTCGAAGTAGCGTTCGATCAATTTGATTCTTTCGTCTAGCTGGTCCATAAGTGAGGATCATTTTAAAGCTTTGGATAATCCAGGATGCTCGGCAACCATGCTGCGCAACCGTTGGAGGCACTTGTGTTTCTTGTTCTTGGCCACTTGCTCGCTCGACAGGCTCATGGCCTGCTGGATCTGCACCATGCGCATCCGCTGATAGTAAAACAGCTCCAGAATGCGCTGGCAATCCTCGCCGAGGTTTTGCAGCAACCGGACGAGCAGGTTCTTTTCTTCGGTCTGAACAAGGGTTTGAAAAATGCTCTCCTCTACCGGGATGAACTCGTGCCGGTCTTCCAGCGTCGTCGTTCGTTTTCGCTTCCGCAATTCCATCAGCCAAAGGTTGCGGCAGATGGAATACAAGAAGGTCTTGAGCGAGCTGGTCAACCGGAAGTCGGCCGCTTTCGCTTTGTTGAACAAAACGATGACGGCGTCCTGAAACACGTCCCTTGCTTCGCCCGGGTCGCCGGAATTGTTCCGGACCAGGTTTTCGACCAGACCGAAGTACTCGCGATACAAGTGGCGGAACGCTTCGTCCTGGCGCAAGGGGTCGCCCGATCTTAGGTGTTCGAGGATGGTTTGATCCGAACTATCCTTCATGAGTCGTCACTTTATTGATTGGATGTGAGGAAAGGTAACAACTAATGGCGAATTTTTATAGCCTGGGCCGCCAGAGCCGGCTGGTTCCGACCCGTTTTCAACCCATTCGGGGAAAAATCGTATTTTTCGGAAATCCTTTCTGAACCGATTACCAATTCTTGCGCCAGGCAATAAAGCACCGTTGATAACCCTTAACTCAGACGTCATGCGCCTCCCTTCTCCATTCAACTCCCCTGTGGTCCGTCTATTGTCACTTATCCTCTTTGCCTTTGCGGCCACTAACTTGCAGGCACAGGGATCCATTTTCACCGAAGGATTCGATTCGCCGGCCAGCTTCCAGAACTGGCAGGTATCGCCGGTCGGCGAACCGGGCTGGGAATGGCGGGCCGACGGCAAAGCGGATGGCGGCCCTTACTGGGGAAGCCGGCAACGGATCGCCACCACCGGCGGCGTAGCCCTTTTCAATTCCGACTCCCTGCTCAACGTAAACTTCCCGACGCCCCACCTCAGCGAATTGATCTCGCCGACGATCGACGCCTCCTTTACCGAAAAGGTCTGGCTGGAATTCAACCAATATTACCGCAATTTCTCCTCGCAGACGACGGTCAGCGTGTCGAACGACAATGGCATGAGTTGGACCGATTTTCCCATCAACACCGCTGTGGGAAAGAACGTGGAAACCTCCCGCTTCGATCGCGTCAAGCTCGATATCAGCAGCGTGGCCGGCTCGCAGTTCGAGGTACGTGTCCGCTTCCGCTTCGAGGGCAACAACTACTTCTGGATCATCGACAACATCAACCTGACCGAAGAAGAGCCATTCCCCATCACCTTCCCGCCCTACCTCGGCGACTCCTTACAGGCCCTCGGCAAACCCTACGAGATCGACAGCCTCGGCGGCGCCTTCATCCCGGAACAAATGATCGTGCAGTTCACCCCGGACGCCACCGACCTCGACCGGGCCGGCCTGCGCGATACCTTCGGCGTGATCGCCTACGATACCTGTATGTGCAAAAAGATCGAACTCTGGACGCTCGGCGGACCGGTCATTACCGATACCACCGGCCTGTCGGCCTTCGGGGGCGGGATCGGCGTGCTGTCGAACGTCGAACAGGCCGCCTCCAAATCGAAGGTCGACGACGTCGACCTCAATCACTACAACTTCAACCAGATCCAACTGCCGGGCGACGACCCCTGCGATCCCCTGGCAAACCTACCGGCCGGCGTGCCGCAAACCCCATCCGACGCCATCGTAGTGGCGGTGCTCGACACGGGCGTCGACTACAACCACGATAGCCTCACCAACTACATCTGGCGCAACGACGACCCGGCCGGCAGCGGCGACGACGATGCCAATTGCCTCGACGACGATTTCATCGGTTGGAACTTCGTCTGCGACACCAACAACCCCAACGACGACCACAGCCACGGCACCCATGTGGCCGGCATCGTCGTGCAAAACCTGCGCAACGCCAATCCGGGCTGCGATTTCCGCATCATGCCCGTCAAGACCCACGATTCGCACGGACTGGCCGAACTCTTCGACGTGATCTGCGGTACCTACTACGCCATGCAGGAAGGCGCCGACGTGATCAACGACAGCTGGGGTTATTACGGCATCGAATCGCGCCTGCTGAAAAACGCGATCGACTCGGCCCGGATCACCTACAACACCCTCATCGTGGCCGCCGCCGGCAACGATACCCTCAGCCTCGACGAATACCGCCAGTATCCGGCCGTGCACGAGCTGACGAACATCGTAACTGTCGGCGCCCTGAACGTCAATAACCTGCTGGCGCCCTTCTCCAACTTCTCCGATCTCGAGGTCGACATCGCCGCGCCGGGAGAGGACATCCTCAGCACCGTGCCGGGGCCGGATAGCCCGATGGACTTCAAAAGCGGTACCTCGATGGCCGCTCCGGCCGTCTCCGCCGCTGCCGCCCTGGCCTATTGCCTCGGCGCCGAAACCCCCGCAGACGCCAAGGATTGGGTGATCAGTTGCGCTTCGCCATTTCAACTGATCGATACCCTGGTAGTGGACGGCAATGTCCTCGACCTGGTTTGTCTGGTGCCGACCGACGACCTCCCGGAAAGCAAGCCGGAGACGCCCTTCGCGCTCTTCCCGAACCCCGTCGAAAACCAGCTTTTCCTCCAGGCCCTGACCGACCTGCCGGAAGAAGCCGACATTTTGTTGACCAACAACCTGGGCCAAGTAGTTTGGCAATTTCAGTGTGGCGGCTTGCTTCGCTCGGATCAGTTGCTCCTCGATCTGAGCCGCTTCCCGCCGGGTGCGTACATATTGACGGTCTACACCCGCGGTAACAAATGGGCCGCCAAGTTGATCAAAGGGTAAAACATGAACGCCAATTGATGAAATTCCTGCCGTTTACGCGACTATCAAGGGGTTGTCTGGGCCTGATCCTGCTTTTTGCCGCCCCCCAACTGGATGCACAATGCCCGCCGGAAGTGGCCATCGCGCCGATCCTCGACACCGGCGACACCCGACAGATCGCCGCCCTGATCGAACAGATCAAGGACTGCCCCGGCATCGACGATTCGCTCGGACTGGCTTACCATTTGCTCGGCGCCTACTATTTCAATGAAAACCGGTTCGAAGACTGCATCGCGGCCACGCAAAAAGCCATTGCCATCCGACAACGACAAAGTCCGATCGACACCTTCAACCTCGGGAAATCCAATTTCAATCTCGGCTATGCCTATATCGAACTCAAACAATATGCCGAGGCCGAGCCCCCTCTGCTGGAATCCGAACGCCTCTACAAACTAGTCGACACCCCCCGCGTCCTTGAAAGCCGTCGCCAAATGGCCGTGGCCTATCAGCATATGGGCGACTACGAAAAAGCCATGCGATACCTGTCGCTGGCCAGAGCCGACTTCGCGCGGTTCCCACAGCAAGAGCTCCACGCTCATTGGTACAATACCATGGGGTTGACCCTCAATTCTATGGGGAGGCACCAGGAGGCCGTCGACTCGCTGCAAAAAGCGGTACAATTATACCGGCAGATCGGTGGGTACGACGAAGACATCGCCGCCTGCCAGCTCAACATGGCCTACAGCCACTATGCACTTGGGCAGTTCGAAGAAGCCCTGCTGTACTTCGAAGAGTCGCTGGACTACACCTTAAAACAAGGAACGGACCAGGAACTGATCTCCAAGAATCTGAACAATATCGGGGAAACACAGCGTCGCCTCGGCCACCTGGAAGCCGCCCGAAATTCACTGGAAAAGGCCCTGGCGCTGGCGCTGGAAAGCGACGATCTGGTGCGGGCCGGGCGCTGTTACGACAATCTCGCGGAAGTGTACGTCGACCAGGGAAAACCTGAGGAGGCCCTGCGCTACTTTGATATGGCACTGCGCACCGCTATTCCCGGATTCTCGGAAGATCAGCTCAGTGAGCACGACTACAGCGAACAGTTACGGGCAGTAGCCGACAAGCGCAATTTGCTCATCTTTCTTTCCGATAAAGCCCGCTACCTCCAGAAGCGCTACCGGCAAACCGGTGATAGCAACTATCTGCAACTGTCCCTCGAACACTATCGCCTGGTCGGACGCCTGATCCAATACATGCGGGCAGAATTCACCCGCGATTCCAAACTCTTCTGGCTAAGTGAAACCTACCCCATCTTCGAGCGCTCGATCGCGGCCGGCTACGAGCTTTTTCAGCTTTCGGGCGCCGACGAATGGATGGAGGAAGTGTGGTCGAACATGGAACAGAACAAAGCCGTTCTGTTGCTCGAATCCATCCAGGCCGACAAGCGCAACATGTTTGCCGGCATCCCCGACAGTCTGTTGCTGCAACAATCACAGGCGGTAGAGGCCATCTCCCGCCTGCGCCGCCGCTCGCTCGAGCTCGGACAAGAGGGATCGCCAGACCGGCAGGAAGTCCGGCAACTACAGTTAGAGATCATTCGCCGGCAGGAAGATCTGGCCGATCTGGAAAGGCAGCTCCGCAAAGACTATCCCGTATATAGTCAGTTCACCCAGGCCCAAACGGCTTCTCGTGCCGATATTCAACAGGACCTACCCGATGATCAGACTGCCCTGCTCGAGTTCTTTTGGGGCGATTCGAGCCTCTACCTACTGGCCCTCACCCGCAACTCGCGGCATCTGCTCCGGCTCGAGATCGGCGATCTGCCACGCCGCATCGAGGAGCTGCAGCGCGGAATTTCCCTGGAGCACCTGAACGAGGCCGGTTTGGAAAATCACATGCGGCTATTTAACGGGGCTGCCTACGCCGTTTATCAGGCCACCCTTGCGGATATCCTGTCCCGGCTACCGTCGGAGATCTCCCGGCTTATTATCGTACCCGACGGCCCTTTGTCGAGCGTGCCCTTCAGCCTGCTGCTGCAGGAAGAGAACCCTACGGCCCGCTTCGATCCCGGCCGGCAAAGGTACCTGCTCCACGACTACGCCATCAGTTACAGCTATTCGGCCAGCCTGCTCGTGGCCCGGCCGGCCCGGCGGCCGGGAAGCTATCAGGGCAATTTCCTGGGCATTGCGCCCCTCTTCGACGGCCCCGAGGCCATGCAGACGAGAGCCTGCGACCTGGCTGAACTGAGCCGCCTGAGCTCCAACACCGAGGAGGTGAACGGCCTGCTAGGGTTGCTCGGTGGCAAGGTCTTCGTCGACCGCGAGGCCTCCCGCGAGGCATTCCTTAACAACGCCCCCTACTACCGCGTTCTGCACTTGGCCACCCATGCCTGCGCCGACGAAACGGAGTCGGCCCGCAGCCGGATATTCTTCGCCGACGATTATCTGTACGCCCACGAGCTGTATACCCTCGACCTGCACGCCGACATGGCCGTACTGAGCGCTTGCGAGACCGGCGTGGGCGAATTTCGCAAGGGCGAAGGGGTGATCAGCCTGGCCCGCGGCTTTGCCTATGCCGGCATACCGAGCACGGTGATGAGCCTATGGTCGGTCAACGACCGGGCCACCTCCGATCTCATGCAGCTCTTTTACCGGAACCTGAAGGCCGGCATGCCGAAAGACCGCGCCCTGCAGTCGGCCAAACTGGAATTCTTGTCGACGCGCGAAGACAAGGCCAGCCTGCTGCCCGCCTACTGGGCCGCCTTTGTGCATTTCGGCGACGTGGACCCGCTACCGATCGGCGGTTCGCGGATCCCAAACTGGACATGGGCCCTGCTCCTGATCCCAATCCTGGCCGCCGGCTGGTTCTTCCGGCGCCGGGTATCTCGCGCCTGAAGGTATTTTCCGGCTGTTCCGGTTACCTTTTCGGCCGGCAAACAATGAAGAGGTGTTTTTCAATCCTTTCAAGACCAAAACCACGACCATGAAAAAGCACCTTCTTCTGGGCCTTATCGCCCTGTCCACCCTACTTACCGCTTGCTCGAACGACGACGACAACGATCCCGGCACCATCCTGGGCAATGCCGTGAATTGCGACTATGCCCCCTACAGCCTCGGCTCCACCTTTACCTTTGAGAACAAGAGCTACGATCAGTATTCCGGCCAATGGCAGACTAGCCTGTCGACCAACGAAGTGGTTGAGATCACCACCTATCTGGGCGAAACCTGGGC
>JAGQXA010000994.1 GCA_020436865.1 Saprospiraceae bacterium
ACTCCTGATCGAACACTTGAAGAACGGGGCCCTCCCAAACTGGAAATACCTGATCGTACCGCACGAGTTGACATCAGCCCGGTTGGAGGAGCTCCAGGCTGCGCTACCTATGCCGTCGATCCGCTTTACCCGAAGCGGGAGGGAAGAGGCCGAAAGCGCCCGGATCATGATCCTCGACACGATGGGAATGCTCTCCGGAGCTTACCGGTACGGCCGGATCGCCTGGATCGGCGGAGGTTTCGGAGCCGGCATCCATAACGTGCTGGAAGCGGCGGTCTACGGCCTGCCGACGCTGTTCGGACCGCGCTACCGCAAGTTTCCGGAAGCCACAGCCCTCGTAACCGCCGGCGGCGCTTTTCCCGTCGACACTTATGAAACCCTGCAGCAGACCCTTCGATCTCTTCAGGATGCGACCTCCTATGAACGCGCCTCGGCACAGGCCCGGCGCTACATCGCGGAAAATCAGGGAGCCACTGGCCGGATACTTGCCGAACTACTACCGCTCCTGTCAGATGGGGAAGGCGGAAGGACTTCTTCCCGATAGTAAAAATTCTTTATTTTGCGGCCGGCGCCGGTTACCGGCAAACGGCCCTTTCTGTCATCCCCATAGTGTTGGAGTTTATGCATCACCTACTCGACCGCTTTAGCAAGCTCCAGGTTCTCGTCCTGGGCGACGTCATGATCGACCGGTATCTCACCGGTCGGGTATCGCGGATCTCTCCGGAAGCGCCTGTGCCCGTCGTCGAGTTGCAGCGGGAGGAACTTCGCCTGGGAGGCGCGGCGAATGTCGCGCTTAACGTCCGGGCACTCGGCGCGACCCCCTACCTTTGCTCGGTGATCGGCAAAGACGCCTACGGGACGGCCTTGCTGAACCTGCTACCGCCGCAACAGCTTTCTCCGCGTTGTATCCTGCAATCCGAAGATCGCCGCACCACCTGCAAGTCGAGGGTAATTGCCGGCGATCAGCACTTGTTGCGGATCGACGAAGAGGATACGTTCGAGCTTTCGGCGAAAGACAGTGAGCGCCTGCTCTCGGCGATCCGCCGGCTGCTGGATTCCAGGGATATCGATCTGATCCTCTTTCAGGACTACGACAAGGGGGTGCTGAGCAAGGAAGTGATCCGCGAAGTGCTTCTGGAGGCGGTCAAGCGCGATATACCGACTGCGGTCGACCCCAAGAAACGGCAGTTTTGGGAGTACCGCCAGGTGCGCATGTTCAAGCCCAACCTCAAAGAAGTACGCGAGAGCGTGCCCTTCTCCGTCGAGGTCGACACGGCCTCCCTCAGCCGTGCGGCCGACCACATCCGCTCGCAGCTGAACAACGAGATCACCCTCATCACCCTTTCCGAAAAGGGGCTGTTCGTTCGCGACGAGACGACCACCGAGTTGATCCCCACGCAACCGCGCGCCATCGCCGACGTCTGTGGCGCCGGCGACACTGTGTTCAGCGTTGCCGCCCTGGCCATGGCTGCCCAACTGCCGCTTCGCGAGTTGGGCATCCTGGCTAATCTCGCCGGAGGGCAGGTCTGCGAAAAGATCGGAGTGGTGCCGGTCGACCGAAGTCTGCTTCTCGAGGAATTCCAGCTGCAAAAGCACTGAGTC
>JAGQXA010000265.1 GCA_020436865.1 Saprospiraceae bacterium
CCTGAGCAATTGCGGCGACGGCTTCATTACGCGTACCTGGACCGTGACGGACAACGCCGGCAATGACGTATCCTGTACGCAGACCATCTCCGTGCAAAACCTGACGCCCTTCAATGGCGCCAGCATCAACTGGCCGCTCGACTACTACCTCGACGACGCCTGTATCGATCCCGATTCACTGTATCCGGAAAACCTGCCGCCCTACTTCGACGGCCCCGACTTCCCCGACGACGACTGTGCCATTCTGGCCGTCAACTATACCGACCAGTTCTTCGACATCGCCCAGCCGGCTTGCTTCAAGATCGTGCGTACCTGGACGGTCATGGACTGGTGCGTGTTCGATCCGTTGAATCCGCAGGGCGGAGGCATCTGGTCGCATGTACAGGTGATCAAGGTCAGCGACTACACCGACCCCGTTCTGACCGTTCCTGCCGACACCTGCGTGGGCATCGACGCCAACTGCCAGTGGGGGCAGGTAAACCTGCCGCCGGCCACCGCTACCGACTGCGATCCGACGGTTTCCATCACCCACAATTCGCCCTATGCCCAGTCGAACGGCGCCAATGCCAGCGGTTTCTATCCGCTCGGCACAACCATGGTGACCTTCACGGCCCAGGACGGTTGCGGGAATAAGACCACCTCGACGGTGAAGATCACGGTGAAGGACGACAAAGCGCCCACGCCCATCTGCCAGGGATTGGTGACCGAACTGTCTGATAATGGCGTCGATACCAGTGTTACGGTGACGGCCAGCCTGCTGCTGGAGTCGGTGAGCGACAATTGCTCTTCGCCCGGCCAGATCGCCGTCTTTGCCGAGATGGCCGATACTAATACCGTCGTGCCCCTGTTCAATACGGAGGTCGTGTTCACCTGCAACGACCTGGGGCTGAACGACATCGAGGTTTGGGTGATCGACGAAGCCGGGAATGCCGACTTCTGCGTGGTCACGGTCGAGATCCAGGACAATTTCCACCTGTGTCCTTCCCAGGGTATGGTCACCGTGGCCGGCCTGGTGGAAACGGAGAATGGCGACATGATCGACGGGGTAGAGGTGTACATGTCGGGCAACTCCAATACGCCCAACTCCATGCAATACGGGCCGCTGTTCGAGTTCGCGAACCTGCCCATGAGCTACGACTTTACGATCGCTCCTGAATTGAACAACGACCCTTCCAACGGGGTCACGACCTACGACCTGGTACTGATCACTAGGCACATCCTCGGTATCGAGCTGCTGGATTCGCCTTACAAGATCATCGCTGCCGACGCCAACCGCTCGGGAAGCGTCTCGACGGTCGACCTGGTCTATATTCGAAAGGTGATCCTGCAACTGGACGACGAGTTTCCGGGGCTCAACTCCTGGCGTTTCGTCGACGCAGCCTATCAGTTCCCCGATCCGGTGAATCCCTTTGCGGAGGTCTTCCCGGAGGTGGTGAACTACAACAACCTGATCGCCGACCAGCTCCATACTGATTTCGTCGGCGTGAAGGTCGGCGATGTGAACGGCACGGCCGTCGCCAATGACGCCATGGATGCTCAAGACCGTACCTTTGCCGGAGTTTTGCCCTTCGTCCTACAAGACGAACAGTTAAAGGCCGGGCAGGTATACGATCTGGCCTTCCGGGCTTCCGATTTCCGGCAGATCCTCGGCTTCCAGTTTACGCTCGATTTCGATCCGCAGGCCATCGAACTGCTGGGGCTCGAAGCTTGCGCCCTGCCTGATCTCGACGACTCGAACTTCGGTTGGTCGCGCCTCGCCGACGGCTATCTGACAGCCAGCTGGAATGTGGCGGAAGGCGTCGATCTGTCGGATGAAGAGTGCCTCTTCCTGCTGCGCGTCGAAGCGCTGCGCGACGGCAAGCTGCGCGATCTGATCGCCCTGCACTCGGCGCTGACGAGGGCGGAAGCCTATCGGACCGATGGAAGTCTGCTCGAACTTTCGCTCGACTTCACGGGCCCCGAGGGCGCAAGCGCCCCCCAAAGCGGCATCCGGCTCTTCCAGAACCGTCCGAACCCCTTTGCGCAACAGACCGTCGTCGGGTTCTATCTGCCGCAAGCCGACGAAGCCAGCCTGAAGGTCTTCGATGTGACCGGCCGGTTGCTGTACCAGAGCCAACATCTCTTCAGCAGCGGCTACCACGAGATCGGCATCGGCCGCGACGAACTGGGCAAAGCCGGGATGCACTACTACCAACTGCAAACGGCCACCGAATCGGTGACCCGCCGCATGCTGGTCCTTGACTGACAACCAATACTTACACATACTTGCTACTAACTGCCAAGACCCACCGGAAGCGAAGGGTGAAAGCCCTTCGCCCGGCGGGGTCTAGCTTACCGAAACCCTCTGAAGATACCCTTACCGCCACGCAGCCTGTTCCTCCCCCTTCAGGCCTGAGGAGTTCTCTTTTCTACCCTATGAAGCACAAAAGAGATTCCCATTCATGAAATGCGCCCTTGCCGCTACTGTCGGCAGGGGCTTTTTTGCGGTCGGAAGGCTAATTAGCCTTCCGACCGCTTTCTTTTTTCCGATAGTTGCTTTTCCAGCGAATATGGCCTATCTTTGATATTGAAATTTTTTATATATCATTCCATTAACCGATAACACCCATCCGATGTCTCCTGGACCAGCAGCCCTGATCCCCGTGGGCTTTCCCGCATTTTTGTATACTCCCTTACCAATTTCGCATCTACCTCCGGGTTTCTATTAGACCCACCGCACATTTTCAACCTAAACCCTGTTATCCGGGCAAGAAAGAGGTTAGCCGCTCAGTACAGTGCCGATTGCAGGCTAACCGTCCGATACTCTTACTGTCGGCTCCATAGACGCATGGGCTTGCAGGGATCTCGATTCAAGAACCGATTTTGAAATTGTCAATTGATGCAGCAGTTGTACGCACGCTCTATGCGTAGCATGGTCCTTTGTCTTCTTTGGTGTTTGGCGGGAGCCGGATTCATGCCGCATCCGGTAGTAGCCCAATGCACTCTGGTTTGCAACAACCAGCTCAATCTATCGCTGGGACCGGCCTGCCAGGCCGAGATCACTTACAACCTCATGCTGGAGGGATCTTCCAGTTGCAATCCGGGCGGCCCGGACAATTTCGAGGTACTGGTGTACGATCCGACCGGACTGTTCGTTCTCCCATCCAGCCCCTTTGCCACGATCAACGAGATCGGACAGCTATTACAGGTGAAGACGACCCATTTGCCGACCGGCAACTTCTGCTGGGGCAGCGTGCTGATCCAGGACCTTCAACCGCCGGTGTTGACCTGTCCGCCGCCGCTGACGATCGAATGCACCGAGCCGACCGATCCGTCGGCAACCGGTTATCCGCTGGTGCAGGAGTGCTTCAATTTCCTCCTGAGCCATTTCGACCAGTACCAGGATCTGGGCTGCAGCGACCCGAAGGGCGTGACCACCCGTACCTGGACGGCCTCCGACATCAACGGCAATGTCGGCTCCTGCCAACAGCAGATCTACATTTCGCTGCCCAATGTCGGGAACGTCACCTTCCCGCCCAGTCTGGACAATATCGAAGCGCCCGCCCTCGATTGCGTCGATCCCGATACCGACCCTGCAAATACCGGCGAGCCGACCATCGACGGATTCCCTTTGCCCAATGACAATGGATGTTCGCTGTCGGCCTTCTATTCCGACCAGGTGGTCGAGCTCTGCGAAGCATCTTACAGCATTTTGCGCACCTGGACCGTGATCGAGTGGTGCACCGGCGCGCTCGAATCCGACCTGCAGGTGATCAAGGTCGAAGACGCCGAAGGGCCGCAGATCGAATGCCCGCCCACGGTCGTCGTCAGCACCACCAGTACCGTCGAATGTGTAGCGGAGGTTGTGTTGCCGGCTGCCGCCATCTCCGACAACTGCTCTTCCGGCTGGGAGGTGACGATCGCCTCCTCCGTGGGATTTGTGGCGGGAAATGGGGGCTTGCTGTCGGCCGTTCCTTTCGGCGCCTACGACCTCACCTACACGGCGACCGACAGTTGCGGCAATGCCTCCAGTTGCGAAACCGTACTCGATGTGGTCGATCAAACGGCCCCGACGATGATCTGCGATCAATTGGCCAGCGTGACCCTTGGACCCTCCGGCATGGCCAGTGTGCCCGTTTCCGTTTTCGACGACGGCAGTTTCGACAATTGCTGTCCGCTCGACTTCACCGGTCGCCGCCAGACGCCGGCCTGCGGTCTGCCGGATATCCTGAGCCCTACCGTCACCTTCTGTTGCGAGGATGTAGGCACAGCTGTCGAAGTGACCGTTCGGGCCACCGACTGCTTCGACAACTGGAATGAGTGCACCGTCACGGTGCTTGTCAACGACCATGTCGCCCCGAGCATCGTTTGCCCCACCGCGGTCACCCTCGAGTGCACCGACGATGCCGAAAACCTGCTGCTGACGGGCGAACCGACGGCCTACGACGGCTGCGGCGTCGACAGCATCTATTTTACCGACCTGGCGCAACTGAACGACTGCCAGGTTGGCGCCATTTTCCGGACCTGGACGACCGTCGATCCTTACGGAAATTCGGCCAGTTGTCAGCAGACGATCACGGTCGTCGACAACAGTCCGATCGCGGTCGGTTATCCGCCCGAGTATACGGCTAACGGCTGCCTGTCGGAGGCCCAATTGCACCCGGACAGCCTGCCCGCACCTTACGATTACCCGGTGGTGACCGGTGACGACTGCGAACTGGTCGGGATCAATTTTTCCGATCAGGTGTTCACCGTTGCTCCCGGCGCCTGTCTGAAGATCATTCGCACCTGGACGCTGATCGACTGGTGCGCCTATGTGCCCAATAGCGGAAGCACCGCAGGCCTGTACACAGGTACGCAGATCCTGAAAATTGTCGACGACGATCCGCCGACGCTCGTTTGCCCGGCCGATCAATTGGTGACGATCGCCGATACCAGCTGCGCTGCGACCGTGCTGTTGCCCGCTCCACAGGTGGTCGACTGCAGCGCGGGCGCGACCTATGAGGTGAGCGGTGATCTGGGCGCCGGATCGGGGCCCTTCCCCGGCGTCGTGCCCGGAACCTACCAGGCTATCTACACGGCCACCGACCACTGCGGCAACGCGACGAGCTGCCAGATCAGCGTGCAGGTGGTAGACGGGAAAGCGCCGACGGCCTATTGCAAGAACGGGCTGGTGGTGGAACTCATGCCGCTCGATACCGACGGCGACGGCATACCCGACGACGGCATGCTCGAAGTGGCGGCATCCGTTTTCGACAACGGCAGTACCGATAACTGCCCGGGTAGCCTGTCCTTCTCCTTTTCCGCCCAGCCGGCCGACAGCCTGCGAACAGTTAGCTGTGACGATCTGGGCGCCGTCAGTCTCGAGATGTGGGTAACCGACGGCAGCGGGAACCAGGATCTTTGCGTGGTCGATCTGATCGTGCAGGATAACCAGTTTGCCTGCAACGGAGGCCAAGCGCCGATCATTGGCGGACTGATCTCCACCGAGGACGGAATGGGCGTGCCGGGGGTGCTCGTCGACCTTAACGACGGCCTGGCGCCCGCCGTAGAAACAGGTCCCGGCGGATCCTATATCTTCGAGCAATTGGCATCGGGGGGTGACTACACGCTCACGCCCGCTTTCGACGGCGATTACCTGAATGGAGTGACCACCTGGGACCTCGCCTATATCAAACTGCATATCCTCGGGCTACAGCCCCTCGATTCCCCTTATCAGATCATTGCCGCCGACGCCAACCGTTCCGGCTCCGTGACCACCCTGGATATCGTCGATCTGCAAAAACTCATTCTCCGGCTGGTCGACACCTTGCCCAACGATAATCCATCCTGGCGCTTCGTCGACGCCGACTACCAGTTTCTGGATCCGGCCGATCCGCTACCGGAGGCCTTTCCCGAATTCCGCAACGTCAACAACCTCGTCGCCGACCTGACCGATGCCGATTTCCGGGCGATCAAGGTGGGCGACGTCAATCACTCGGCCGCCGCGCAGTTTGGCGACGGCGCAGAAGACCGCTCGGCCGGCAGCTGGCCCTTGCAGGTAGAGTCCCTCCGCTTTTCGGCAGGGATGGAAGTGGAAGTCGCGCTCCGCACACCCGAGGGCGGTTCGTTCCTCGGTCTGCAACTGGCCCTGTCGTTCGACCCCTCCGTGCTGCAATTCCGCGGATTGGAAACCGAAGGAGGCGGTTGGGAATACAGCGACCGCCACTTGGAGCGCGGTTGGTTGCCGGTGAGCTGGCTAAGTGTACCGGCACAGAGTCTGCCGGCCGGCGCCGAGCTTTGCAAGCTTCGCTTTAGGGCGCTCGCCGCAAGCGACCTGAGCGCCGCGCTGCAGATCGACCCCGCGGGCATGGCCCCTGAGCTATACCTGCAGGATGCGAGCCTGTGGAGGCCCGAACTCCGCTTCGTTCCTCCGGCAGAGCCCCCTTCCCTCCGGATCGCGCCGAATCCGTTCGATCAGCGCACTTGTCTGGAGTTTACGAACCATACCGCAGGCCCGGTGATCCTGCAGATCGTCGATCCGAGCGGAAGGACGGTTTGGCATCAGGAGAAGACCTTGCCGGCCGGCCGGCAGGAGTGGGTCCTGACCGCCGGACGCGAGTTGCCCGAGGCGGGTTGCTATTTCCTGCACCTGAAAACGCCCGATGGACCGCAGACCGGCAGGCTGCTGCTGCGGTAGTCAAGATATTCCATAGTGTGTGTAGGCCTGACCGCCCGTTGCAGGGGGTCGGGCCTTTTTGGTTAATTGGGGGATTGGTTAATTGGTTAATTGGTTAATTGGGGGATTGGGTTGTTGGTTAATTGGGGGATTGGGTTGTTGGGGGGTGTTGTTAAAGATTCCTTAAAAAGGATCGAAATGAGTTGAGAGGCAGGGTGTTGTCGTAAATTCATGGTCGAGAGCTGCTTTTTATTTACACCCATTCCCACCTGCAATTCGATGGCATGCTCTTATTCCATTCAATAAATCACACTATCATGACGAGAATGATCCTGACTGGTCTGCTGGCCGGCCTATTGGCATTTGGCGGGCAGGCGCAAAATGTAACGACTCCTCCGGTTAGCAAGAAAGCCTCCGTATCCGAGTGGATCGGATTGACCGAAGTGTCGATCGATTACCACCGTCCGGGCGTTAAGGACCGGCCGATATGGGGAGCCCTGGTACCTTACGACAAGGGCGTGCCGATGCCCTGGAGGGCCGGCGCCGATGAAAACACGGTCATTTCCTTTGAGCACGACGTCACTATCAACGGGAAACCTTTGGCGGCCGGGCATTACGGTTTACACGTCATCCCGTCGGAGACGGAGTGGATCTTCATTTTTTCCACTAATTACACTTCCTGGGGAAGTTTTAGCTACAACCCAGCCGAGGATGCGCTGCGGGTGACAGCCGTGCCGACTTCGGGCGATCAGGTCGAATGGCTTCGCTACCAGTTTATCGACCAGACCGACGAATCGGCTAAGGTCGAGCTGGCCTGGGAAAAGAAGCGGGCAAGTTTCACGGTGGCCGTCGATGTGAAGGCGGTTACGCTGAACAACATCCGCAACGAATTGCGGAATACCCAAGGCTTCACCTGGCAAGGGTATAATTCGGCAGCGCAGTACTGCCTGCAGAACGACGTCAGTTTGGAAGAAGGCCTGGCCTGGGCCAACCGCTCGATCAGCGGAGGCTTCGGCGCCCAGCCGACCTTTTCGAACTACCAGACCAAATCGGCGATCCTGACCAAACTCGGCCGTACCGCCGAGGCCGAAGAAGCCATGGCGGCCGCTTTGCCGCTGGCCACCATGACCGAACTCCATTTCTACGGCCGGTCGCTGATCCAGCAGGAGAAGCCGGCGGAGGCCATGAAGATCTTCGAAATGAACCGCGAACGGCATCCCGATGACAACTTCACTACACTGGTCGGCATGGCCCGCGGCTACATGGCGCTCGGCAAGAACGCCGAAGCCATCAAGTATTTCCGCAAAGCGGCTCCCAATGCTCCTCCGGGGCAGGAACAGTTCTACCTCGACCTGGCGGAACAGTTGGAGAAGGGGTGAGTTTGGATCTTGGATCCAACATCCAAACTCACGACCCGATCGGCCCCAATTCAACGCCTTCGGAATAGGCGATCTTGATGCCGTGCGCGCCGAGGGCCTGTTTGATCCGGCGGTTCGCTTCGAAGAAGACATCCCAGTAATCTTCGGTATTGGCATAAGGGCGGACACACAGCAGGATGTTGTGACTGTCGAAGGCTTCGATGCCGACCATCGGAGCCGGTTCGCTCAGCACTTTAGGGGTGTTCCGGATGGCCTCGAGCAGGATCTTTTCGACCCGGTCGAAGTCTTCCTCGTACGGCATGGTCACTTGCAGATCGACCCGTAAAATGCCCTGGGTAGAGAGGTTGGTGATGATCCCGCCGATCGCTTCCGAATTGGGGATGATGACCGTGCGATGGTCGAGCGTATTGATGATGGTATTGAAGATCTGGATTTCCCGCACATGCCCCATTTGATCGTGCAGGTGGATCAGGTCGCCTACTTTGTAGGGTTTGAACAGAAGGATCATCACGCCCGAGGCGAAATTGCTCAGACTACCCTGCAGGGCAAGGCCGACGGCAAAGCCCGCGGCCGCCAGCACGGCGACGAAGGAGGTGGTCTCGATGCCCACCATACCTGCCACGCTGAAGATCAGCAGCACCTTGAGGATCACGCTGGTCAGGGAGAGCAGGAAGGGGTGGATGTCGGCGCTGATGCCGCTTCGCTTCAGGGTTTTCCCGAGGAGGTGCACGATCTGGTTGACCACCCACAGGCCGACCAGCAGGACCGCTATGGCCAGGGCCAGTTTTGGAGCGTATTCAAACCCGAGGTCGATCCAGTGCTGAAAAAGGCTAGTCTCCATGGTTCGTTTTGTTTGATGTTAGTCGCGTTTGAAATCCCTTTTCCCCCCGCTTTTCTCCATCAGTGTGGTTTCTTTGATGACGATGTCGTGGGAAAAGGCTTTGCACATATCGTAGATCGTGAGCGCAGCGACGGAGGCGCCGGTCAGGGCTTCCATTTCCACGCCGGTCCGGCCCCGGAGCGAGGCCGTGCAGTCGATCACGACCTCGTCTGGTTCACGCAGGCCGATCACCACCTGGCAGTGATCGAGCCCGAGCGGATGGCAGAGTGGAATGAGCTCGCCCGTCTTTTTGGCGGCCTGGATACCTGCGAGGATGGCGGTTTGGAAAACGGGTCCTTTTTTGGTTTGCCACTCGCCTTGCTGCAGGGCGTCCCAGACCTCGGCCGGCAGCTGCACGATACTGCGGGCACGGGCCAGCCGTTCGGTCACCGGCTTTTCGCCGACGTTCACCATGCGGGGATTATCGCGGTCGTCGAGATGGGTGAATTCTTTTGCCATAATGATCGATTCTAGAGCCCGCGGTAGGTCAGCAAGGGGAAGACCTCTCCGGCCTGGAACTGTTGGCGGCCGGCGGGCAGTTCGAGAATGCCGTCGGCTTCCGGCAGGTTGGCCAGATCGCCCGACCCCCGGCCGGCGACGGGCTCGGCCTCCAGGCGGCCGTTCTCGCGGAAGTGTACCTTGACCTGCAGAAAGTAGGTCAGCGACGGTTTGAAGTAGAAATCGGCGCTCAGCGCGGCATAGCGATAGGGTAGGGGGGAGAGTCCGAGCGACTGCCGCAACCAGGGTTGCACATACCGCAGCACGCCCACGAAGGTCGAAACGGGGTTGCCCGGCAGGGCAAAGACGGTAGCCCCACCAGCGGTCGTGCCGAACCAGAAGGGCTTGCCGGGGCGCTGCTGCACCTGGTGAAAATGTTTTTGCACGCCCAACTCGTCGAGCACTTCCGGCACGAAATCGAGCTTACCTTTCGACACGCCGCCACTCAGGATCAGCAGCTCGTATCGCTCGAGGCAGTCGGCCATCGTTTTCCGGATGGACGCCCGTTCGTCGGGCAGGTGCAACTCGTCGGGAGCGAGGCCCCAGGAGCGCAGTTGCGCGACGACCGTGTGTACGTTCGACCGGCGGATCTGGTAGGGGAGCGGGCTGTCGTCGACCGGCACCAACTCGTCGCCGGTGGAGAGCACTACCGTGCGGGGCAGCGAGCGCACCCACAACCGAGCCTTGCCCACGGTGGCCGCGATGCCGACCTCGGCCGGCGTAATGGCGCGGCCGGGGGCCACGAGCAGATCGCCTTGTCGGCGGTCGCTGCCTTGCGGATGGGCATTCTGACCCTCCCGGACCTCTTCGATCTGGATGGTGGCCTGTCCGTCGGCGAGTGTCACGTCTTCATAGCGGACCACCGTATCGGCCCCGGCCGGCAGGATGGCGCCGGTCATCACTTCCACACAGGCGGAAGGCTCGTCGAGGCGCAATTGTGGGCTGCCGGCGGCCTGCAGGCCACTTTGTACGACAAACTGCCGGCGGCCTTCCGCGAAAGCGGCGTAGCGGATGGCAATCCCGTCCATCGACACGCGGGTAAAGGGCGGAAAGTCGCGATCGGCCAACAGCGGTTCGGCCAGCACGCGACCGACGGCTTCGGCCAGGGGCGCCTGTTCCTTCGGGCGTTCGGAGGCCTGGCGCAGAACGAGTTCGGTAGCTTCGGTTACGGAGATCACGCGATGCGATTTGCCGTGAAATTAGCCATTTTGCGGTAAAAACAGGCAGTTATTCCGGCTCCACGGTCGAGATCGTTTCCGGATACCAGATCAGCTGCTCGTCCAGCTCGGCGTAGAACGTTCCAAGGTAATCGAGCACATCTTTTTCATCGCGTTTGCGCAAGTATCGCAGATCGCGGCAGACTTCCTCCAGCCGGTTCCGGCGCCGGCGCAGCAGCTCGATCGTTTCCTGCAACTGTTCGCCGCGGGCCTCGCCCAAAAAGACGCGTTGTCGCATGCTGGTGAGCCGGTAGTCCGGGTTCGGGATGCCGTAAGGGACATTGACCAGTCCCGTAAAATCGAAGTCGTAGGGTACGACGCGATAGGTGTTTTCCCCGGGGAAATAGAGGATCTCCAGGTTCCGTCGCAGCGCGAGGTTCCAATCGGCATTGCCGACCATGTACTGGAACAGCGCATGCAGACGGGCATTTTCCGGTTCCAGGCCTTCTTCCCGGAAGCTGAAGGTGTCGACCACTTCGGCCTGCAGGCGGTGGGCCAGTTCGTCGTTGTCTTCCAGGAGAATGCCCAGTCGCTTATAGCGTTTTTTCCCGTTTTCGTCGCGGTATTGAACCTGCACCAACTGACTGCGGAAGTGGTACGGGCTGAGTTCGGCGTACAGGCGGTAGATCAGGTATTCCTTGAGCAGGTAGTCGTCGCCTTTCTGGTCTTCCAGGCAGTGGGTCACCAGTTTGAGGCGGTCGAATCGCGAGAGCCCGAGCTCGCGGAGGTCGCGTTTCGAGAAATTCAACTTGAGCGGTGGGAAATCACAGACCCGGCGCCGGAACTTACCCCGGCATTCGATCTCGATCTCGAAGCGATAGTCCCGATCGTTGGGCCCGGAAAAGGACAGAACGGCCTCCACTTCGGCATCGGTATTTCGATTGGCGAGCAACTGATCGAGGTCGGTCTGGAGATCTATTTTGAGTATATCGTCCCGATGGATCAGGTCGAAAAGACTCGTGGAAGCGGTATCTGGCGGCATTCCACCGGAAGGGACCAACAACAGGGAGAACCCCGCCGCGGTCAACAGGAGTTTTAGGTTCGGCATGGCGATTTTCATGATAACAGCTCGTTTCGGTGATTCTAAAGTACGGATTTTTTGCCCGGGCCGGGCGTTTTTCCGGTTTCTCTGGACAATATCTTAGCAGGAACGTCTTGAAAAAATGGAAGTTTAGTGTAACCTCTGATATCTTTTTTCCGACTACCAGATAGTTGAGTGGTTGGAAAATGCCCTTCATCGAAATTCCATCCGGCATTATCGAGAAAAAACGGGCAGAGGAACCGTGGCCCCTTACCTTGCACCCATAAATCATACAGTCGTGAGAACCCCGTTTCACCTTTCAAAGATCGCTTCCGTCATTACTCTCCTGGCCCTGTGTCTGGGTTTGACGGGTTGTTTAAGTCGCTCCGGTTCGGATCAAGCCTCCTTCTTTAACCTGTTGCAAAGCGACGGGATCCAGGAGGTAGCGCTCGAACTGGACCTCTCCGCAGTGCGGGCCAAGTCGGATGAGCCGCAAGCCGGCACGCTTCGCTGGCAGCATCCTTGCGGCCGCGCCTACGCGATCCCCGTCGAAGTTTCCACGCGCGGCAATTCCCGCCGCACCTACTGCAATTTCCCTCCGCTGAAATTGGACCTCGGTGAAGGTCAGGTCGTACAGGGACGCCCCCTGATCCCGGAATCCTACAAGCTGGTATCGCATTGTCTGGATAGCGACGCCGACGAGCAGCTTGTGCTTAAGGAATTCCTGGCCTACCGCCTATACGAAGAATTGACCCCGATCAGTTTCCGCACCCATTTGCTCAAGATCACCTACCGCGATGCGAACGGTCAGGAAGAACGGCACTGGGCTATCTTGCTGGAGGACAAGAACGAACTTGCCGAGCGCCTGGACGCCCGTTTGCTCGATGGAGATGCTTCGGTGCAGACCGTCGCCGCCGACGAATACAGCCTTTTTACCGTGTTCCAATACATGATCGGCAATACCGACTGGAACCTGGGCCGTCGCCATAACCTCAAGTTCATCCGCACGGAAGACAGCTCCCTGCCCGTTCCGGTTCCCTACGACTTCGACTTTTCCGGTCTGGTCGACGCCCCCTATGCAAAACCGCATCCCGACCTGCCGATCCACGACGTACAGCAGCGGTTCTTTCAGTGGCGCGGCCGCGATCGCGCACAACTGAAACCAGTACTGGAATATCTGGCCGGAAAGAAAGGGGCCTTGTTGGACCGGATCGAGACCGTACCCGGACTGCAGGCGAAAGAAAAGAACCGGGCCCGAGCTTACCTGGAGTCCTTTTTCCAGACGATGGATCAACTGCTCGAACACGATGTTCGCATGGTTGAATCTCTACCGCTCGACCATTCCGACCTGAGCTAACCCCCGACCGCTCGCTGAAAGTCTGCTTCTTTTCGCTGCCGGCGTAGCCAGATCTCGATGAGGAGCAGATTTGGGACCCAGCATAGCCAGCTGACGATCTGATAGGAGGTGGCGAACGACCATTTCAGTCCGAAAGTCATGAGCGGCAGCCACAGCCGCAACGTCACTGCCGCGAAGGTCAGGGCAAAACTGCGGTACATCCATTGCCGGTGCAGTTCTACCTGCCCGGCGCGGATGTGCCGGTAGGCCCGTCCGGTAGTCCACACCCAGGCCACGGCCAGCGCGGCGAAACCGAAACTCGTGACCCAGCGCTCGTTGGCAAACCAGGCAATGCCAAAGCCTGCCAGCCCACTTAAGAGACAACAGACGACATAAACCTTTCCCAGCGTCCGGTGCCAGGTGAGTTGCCTGACACGCAGTTTATCCATGAATTGGAACGGTCCGCTCAACAAGGCCAGGATGCCGAGGCCGACATGGGTGTAGAACCCGATCAGGTAGAGCGGATGATCGGCAATGGCGCCCTTGTCCAGCAGAATGTCTTTGGGCTGAAAGTCGAGGAACCGCATCGAGACGAAAGCAATGCCGACGGCCAGGAACAGGCAGAGGGCGAGCCTTAATTGACGCATAATTTTTTATTTTTAGGTTTTCATGACCGTGTTCACGCTACTACTATCTTGGCGCCCGTGACAATCAGGTGTAATGAATTTTGGAGGATCATCGTCCGGGCCGGCTTGCTCCTGGTGCTGGTCGCTTGCGGCCCCTTTCGGACTATCGCCCAGGAATACAACCTGCAGGTCAAGTACTTCGGCATCGAAGACGGCCTCTCACACCGGGAGGTCAACGGTCTCTCGATCGATCAGCAAGGGTTCTACTGGATCGGAACGAGGCATGGGATGAACCGGTTCGACGGTTACGAATTTAAGGTTTGGTCGCAAGAAACGGGCCGGATCGACCGAAATTATGTATGGGCGCAGGTGCTCGACGGCGCCGGTGAATTGTGGGTCAAGTACATCGACAACTCGCCGGTCGACGAAGATGAGCATAGCTCCTATCGCCTGATCGATACCTGGACGGGAAAGGCACGAACGCTACAGGAGCGCTTCGGCAACGACTTACCCTCCGCCATGTACGAGCTTAATGGTTTTCCCTTGGCCGACGGGCAAGGGAATCTTTATTTTAGCACCCGCATAGGCGCACTCGTGCGCTATTCGCCCGATGCGGGTTTTTCCGTATGGCCGTTAGCGCCCGATCAGCCCCTCGAACTGCTGGGCGTGTCAGGCCGCGGGGAAAGTTGGATCAAACTCGGGGAGGATACCTTATTGCGGATGAGCCCGGAGGGACAACTGACCGGCCGTTGGGAAAACCAGCCGGCGAGCGGTGCGGAGCTGACCATCGTCGATTCGACTGGGACTCCCTGGATCTTCCACAGTGGGAACCTGGTTACCCGCCTCGTCGGGGGCGGTATTCTCGAAACCCTCTCCCTGGCAGAGGCCTTTCCAGACTTTCCCGGAGCGAAGGACGCCAAGGTGGCCCGCGTGAAATACGACCCCGTCAGCCATGCGATCTGGTTGAACCTCACGAGCGACATCGTGTATGGAAAACTGGGGCAGAGCGGTTGGATCTCCTTCCGCGAATCCTACCCGGAGATCCCGGAAGCGCGGTTCCGACGCTTTGCTTCCGACCGCTTCGGCCGGGTATTGATCGGTACGGACTTCGGTTTTTATCTGGTGGGCATATCTGCGAGCCGGTTCACTCGTTATTTGTGGACGCCCGGCAAACGCACGGCCTATTCGGTCAGGGGGATCGAATGCAGCGGAGATACGCTCTTCCTAAGCACCTACGATGGTCTGGTGATCCTAAACAGCCGCACCGGTAGGCCGGTCGCGCCGACCCTTCAACTCGAGCCGCGCGATGTGTGGTTTGCCTCTGCCTTGCTGCGCGACCGGAAGGGCGCCCTATGGACCGGAGGTCAGGCCCTCCAGAAGGTCGATCCTTCGAATAAGGTCAGGTTCGTAGCGCCTTTTTCCCACGAGTTTGCCCCTCAAGGGGCCTGGGCTTTGTACGAAGACGTTACCGGGCGCATCTGGGTGGGTACGCTGCACGGGATCGGCTATTGGTCGGCTGGTCAAGACAGCGTTCGCTTCTATCATCCGCCTCCGGAGTTTGCCAGGCTGGCCGAAAGTCATGTGCTCGGATTTGTCGCCGAAAGCGAGCGCGAGTTTTGGGTCTGCTGTTCTTCCGGCCTGTATCTGATGGACATAGAGAAAGGCGTGCAGGCCCGGTACTGGACGGGCGGGCAGGGCGAATACTATCTGCCCGCCGACGATATCCAGCATCTGTGCCGGGACAAAGAGGGGATCTATTGGCTGGGAACTGCCTGGAAAGGGCTGATCCGCTGGGATCGTTCGCGTGGCGAACTGCGGCAGTTCACCACGCGCGACGGCTTGTCGAACAACAATATTTACGCGGTATACCAGGGGAGGCACGGCAATCTCTGGCTAAGCAGCGACTATGGGGTCATCCAGTTCGATCCGGTCGACTTTTACTCCCGCAGTTTCCTGCCGAAGGACGGCGTTTCGCACGAAGAGTTCAACCGCATTGCGCACCGCCGTTTGCCCGACGGCCGGATCTTGTTCGGCAG